>DATBXH010000954.1:0-2611 GCA_036514375.1 Bacteroidales bacterium
CAGGTGTTTATCATGTTGCAATCACTAAAGTAACCGACCGTCTTACTGCAAAATCATTGAATGGTATTGTTGGTACATTTAACGGTGCTTCTTATAATGTAGGTGTATTGGCAACTCCAACCACATCTCCAATTCAATATATCAAGAATTTATAACAGCATAACAGTTTTATCCGATATCGCTTAAAAATTTCGATTCAGTAATTCGAATAAATTTTGGCAAACTAAAATGAAAAGAACGATACACATAGTATATCTTCTGATTTACCTGATAAGCTTTCAGTTGCAGGCACAGGGGCAGGTCATGCCTCTGGCCTGCGGCGGAAGCAAGGTCCGCTATGGCGTTACCGGTTTGCCAAATTCTGTTTTTCAATGGACAATCACCAATGGTACCATCGACCGTAATTATAACGATTCCATCGATGTTACCTGGAATTCAGCCTCAGGAACCGGAACTCTTATGGTTACGGAACATACGGCTAATAATTGCGTAGGTGCACCCTACACGACCTCCGTAAATCTTGATAACCTTTCTTTATCACTGGGCTCTCAGATTACAATCTGCGATGGTAAAACAACAGACATCGCATCGCCCGGAAATTTCTCGTCCTATCAATGGAGCAATGGCTCCACCGATCCTTCCATTATTGCTTCAAAACAAGGTTGGTACAAACTTAAAGTAACCGATAGCAAAGGTTGTAGTGCTACCGACTCTGTTTATCTCGCATTACTTCGTAGCCCAAAAGTAAACCTGGGCAACGACACTTCATTGTGTAACTCAACACTCACACTTGATGCAGGCACCGATGGCACCAGTTATGTATGGTCTACCAACGAAATTACAAGCCGCATTGAGGTAACGGATACGAAAAGCAATCAGATCTTCTGGGTAAAAGTCGAAAACGACCTTGGATGTGAAACATCCGATACTATCAGAATACTGGCCTGCAGGGGATACCAGATAGAGGGGGTACCCAATACCTTTACTCCAAACGGAGATGGGTTTAACGACACCTGGAACATTCCTAACTTAATTTATTATCCCGATGCCAGCGTAGAAATTTACGACCGCTGGGGCCGTATGGTGTTTCAATCGAAACATGGGCTGCCAAATGGTGGCTGGGACGGCACATCGCGCGGCAGGGAATTACCAATGGACTCTTATTACTACATCATAAATCTTCATAATGGTACTGATCCTATGAAGGGAACCGTGACCATCGTACGATAACAGAGCTTAAAATTTTAATAACGCTGAATGAGATCAAAATTAACATATTGCCTTGTACTGGTTCTCGCGACAATCGTTGGGAAACCAATTCACGCGCAACAATTGCCGCTGTTCAGCCAGTATTTATTCAACGGGTTTCTTATTAACCCGGCTTATGCAGGCCTTAACGGTTATTCAACCGTTAACCTGACGGCACGTGAGCAATGGCTTGGATTGCCCAATCCGCCTCAAACACACATTGTAAGTTTTCAGACTCGCATCCTGAGACAAAGCTTTATAAGGAAAAGTGCAGCCGCACGCCGGAAAATTATGAGCCGGAATACATCAGGCCGGGTTGGCATAGGTGCCTATATATATAACGACAGAGTAGGGCTCATCAATCGCACCGGTGCACAGGGAACATATGCATACCACATCAAAATGGATAAAGAAACTCATCTGTCTTTTGCCATATCCGGTTCCATATACCAGTTCTCCATTCCCCGCGATCAGATTAAAACCGAAATGTCGCGCGACCTGCTTATCGATAACATTTCGTTAAATATGTGGATACCCGATGTAAGTGTAGGCTTTGTATATTCCTCTCCAACATTTTACGGAGGTATTTCAGCCAATCAGTTATTACAGGCTTATATGAAATTTGGAAGCAATATCGACAATACGTATCGTCTGTACCGCCAGTATAATATATCCGGGGGTTACAGGTACGAGATTGACAATGATAAAGCCATTGAACCGAGCATACTGGTAAAAGTAACCAATCAACTGGTAGCCCAGGCCGATATTACCACACGGTTATATATAGGCGATTATTGGGCAGGATTATCCTACCGGACCAGTGGTGCAGCCATTTTTATGTTTGGTGTACAGGTAAATAAGATGTTGTTTGGTTATGCATTCGATTATAATTTTAATTCGCTCCAGAAACAAACGTATGGCTCACACGAATTTATGGTAGCCTTTAAGTTTGGAGACAGCCCAGGCAGGTTAAGGTTCCTGAACAGATAAAAGAATACGGAGACTGATATCCAAATATGCTGAGACTGGTATAAAAAATATCGGAATCTTGCAGGAAAATCGACAAAGAGCCTTAACTTTATTAAGCAATGCTAATTACGTAACCTGATTTTCTGAAAAGTTTGATTATGAAGGAAATATTTAACATACTATCGCATAAACCCGGAATGAAGGCTAAACACGTTGATATTCCGGTTTTATGTTATGTCAAAAAAAGATTGATACTATCGATAGTTCTGGCAACCATCTCAGCTATTTCGATTTTTGGACAGACCACACTAACGGCTGGTACTGCTACCTACAATGGTACCTGGTCTGGCGGTACTTGGTCCGCCGGCGCACCAACATCAGGTGCTGCATTTAA
>DATBXH010000955.1:0-2520 GCA_036514375.1 Bacteroidales bacterium
TTCGGAAAGTCCATATAACAGTAAGCAGGAATTTGATGTTCTCTCTGCTTATTTAAAGATTATGTTAGACAGAAACAGGGGTGTTTGGGGCGCCCCTGTTTAGTTTATAATAATCTAAAAAGTTTGTCCGATCATTTGGAAATGAATGACAAAGCCCATACATTTAGACAAGTATTAACGCCTTGAGAAAACGGATAACCAAATACTACAGATCTTGCAATAACTTACCTGCCCGAATGATTTTCTGTCAGGCGGGGTTAAATCAACATGTTACAAGCCCCAAATAATTGTGCTAAAAATGATAACAGCAATTGGTGTAATGGACATGTTTGTGGCCAATAAAAAAACGACCAATGATAAAGCGATATTTAACACTAATTTTTGTATCCTTGATTATTAAAACCAATGGATTTGGACAAATTGATAATGTTTCAAAGGACACTATTATCAGTAGATTTCAAAAAGGGGACATGATAATTATTAATAATTGGGCATTGCTTGGCCCTACCACTTTTTTTGATTCCACATTGATTTGGAAATATTCTTATAAAGCTAAACTATTGGAGAGTGATTCTGCTATTTCAAGGTATGGATATTTTGGTGGTAAAATTCGAATATATGAATTATCTATCCCATCGCTTGATTCTATTTCCTTTGGATACTTTATTGATAAGCAAATTTTAAAATATCTTAATCCTGATAAGGAAATATTTTATTTTATTAATGGAGCGCCTTGTTGGAATTATTCAAATGCATTAAAACTGATTGTAAATAAGAATATTGTTAAAATTCAAAAATTAGATATCACTCAAGCATCAGCAATTTGGGGACAAAAGGAAGGTAAAAATGGAGCTTTAATAATTATTACCGATAAAAAACCTAAATCGATAATTATATTTAAGTGAGAAATATACTGACCACACAGTGTATACATCATGCTGGTTTCAGAGCAATTTGCAAGTTCAGAGCTCGCTGGCAAGGACAGTAATGATGGTGGATAAAGAAGTGACCACGAATTCCCGCATGCTATAAACACTCAACATTATGGCTAATTATAAACTCAAAACTCAAGAAAATGAAAAAGAACTTACTAATTATTCTGCTTTTCCTTGATTCGATATGTGCTGTAAGGGCCCAGGCAGATTTTGTATGGGGCAAGCAGTTTGGAAGTGATGGTGATGAAAGAACACGTAATTTAATAAATGATTCGTTAAATAATGTTTATGTTTTTGGTAAAACCTCGGGTATAATTTATAAAGAGAACTTTGGCAAATATGATGGTTTTATTGTTAAAACAGATAGTGCAGCTAATACCATTTGGGCAGTACAAGTTGGTTCGAAAGAAGATGATGATCTAATTCATGCCGCTATTGACAGATCAGGAAATATATATGTTACGGGATTCATAGGAGTTGGTGCCAAAAACACCATCCCGAATACAGATGTTTTGCTTGTAAAGGTGAACAGCAAAGGAGAAATCGTTTGGCAAAAACAATATGGTACTGATAGCACTGATATCGGCGCAGATATTGCTGTTTGTCCTAACGGAGATATTTATATAGTTGGATCTACGAAAGGGGTCATTGGTAATGCCTCAAAAGGGAAAACCGATTGCTTTATTCTTCATTTGGATAACGACGGAAACCAGTTAAACATTTTGCAATTCGGGACTTCCTCTGATGATCAAGGATACGGTATTACAATAGGAAAGGATTCCAATATTTATATATGTGGTACCACCGAAGGGAATATGGTAGGAGAAAATGCAGGCAAAACCGATATGTTCTGGGGAATATTTTCCAAAGATCTTAAACTACAAAAGATGAAACAATTCGGAACAGAAAAATCCGATTGTGCTGTTGAGATAGAAACGGATAACAAAAACAATATTTATATTGCAGGCAGCACAGATTGGGTTTTGGTTCCAAAAGAAAAACTGAATGGCGATTGCTTCCTCCAAAAATGGAATGATAAAGGTGAAGTGATTTGGACAAGACAATTTGGAACAAATAATTGGGACGGTATCAACGGTCTTGCTATAATTCAGGATAAAGGAGTTGTTGTAAGCGGTTGCATGGATAATCCCCAATGCAAATCGTATTGCCGCATGTATGATGAAGATGGGACGCTTTTATGGAGCAGAAATTTTATTGCCCAGGGAGGGCGAGGATCCTGCGGTAAGGGTGTTTGTACCAATCAACAGGGTTATATATATCATGCGGGTTATACAGGAGCAAATCTGTTCTCCGAATTGAGAGGGAAGCATGATGTGTTTTTAATCAAGCTTAAGGCAGATATAAAATAATAACTAGCCACAACAAGCGGTTATACGCCATAGGGTTTTTAGTGGTATATTAAACGTTTCATCGCTCATTAAGAGCCTGATTAAAATTTCAATTTGGTTTAACACAGAGAGATTAGATAACTACTGCTCAGGCAAAGTGTCTAATCGGGCATTAACGTGTACCACTGTTTTAAAATTGCAAAGAGAAAACACAGAGAGCACAGAGCAGATTTATC
>DATBXH010000956.1:0-4102 GCA_036514375.1 Bacteroidales bacterium
TTTTTTAATTATTGAAAACCATGAAAATGCAATGTAAAATTGAAGAACTTCCTTTCCTTGCCGATTTTGTTCGCGATAATTATGTACGCGATGCGGCTGATTTCAAATTTTTCTCACCGGTATTTGGTGATTCGTTTTTAACAAAATATGATGCTCAGGCCAAATTGGTCAATGGAGTAGTTACTCCTACTTTACTTATTTCCGAGCAGAAAGCAATTACCCAGCGGATTAGCGAACATTATACCACAGCCCGCAATTTCGTCAATAAAATAGAACGTTATGCCAAGATGGCCGACGAAGAAAAGCTTCTGAAAATAAGTGTGAGCGATTTTGGTTTTAAAGGCATTCGTAAAGAATTGGATAACGACAATGACGAAGGCATGGTTAATAAAATGGGAGAATTGAAACAGCTCGCTGATGCCAACCGCGAGGCTTTGGAACCAATGGGCTTCACACCGGCAATTAGCACAGAACTGGGTACTTTTATTACTACCTGCAGTGATGATGTGAAAGCCCAGAAACGTAAAATGGACCAGCATGCCAAACTGATAAAAGATAACGCCGGCGAGTTTGACATTTTATGGGGAATGGTCTCCAATATCCTGAAGACCGGTAAAGTTATCTACAAGGAGAAAGACAAGAGTAAACTGAAGGATTACACTTATGACGAACTGATTAAGAAAGTAAATCAGAAAAGGCAAAGTGAGGAAGATAACGGGGAAGCACCGGAAACGAATACCACAAAATAAGAAGTGAAGAAAACCTTCCGGGGGATGGTGCCCGGAAGGGTAAATACCCTAAAAACAAACAATCACCCGCCGGATATAGCCACTGCCTCAGATATGCAAACCAATGGCGTAAGCATGGGTGACATACAACCAAAGTTGTTCCGGAAGGAGGAGGAGTTGACGCTATATGTTATAGAGCAGAAAAAGGAAATAGAAGCTTTGAAAAAGGAAAACAATCAGTTAAAAAGTAATTCAATTCTTACACTCAAAAAAATGCTAAACTTAATACCTAAGGAAAAAATGAAAACATACATCTATTCATTTTTGTGTCTGATATTTATGCAGTATAACTTATTTGCTCAAATTCCTCAAGAGCCAATAACGGCATTAAGTCCCAATGCTGCAAGTTTGGGCTTATATGGCGATATACCGGTTTCGCTGTTTACCGGAACGCCCGAAATTTCAATTCCATTGTACGATCTGAAAGTGAAAGATTTTACGTTGCCCATTTCGTTAAACTATCATGCTTCCGGCATTCAGGTTGACCAACATCCCGGTTGGGTGGGATTGGGATGGAGTTTATTTGCAGGGGGAGTAATAACGCGTAGCGTAAACGACCTCCCCGATGAATTTAATAGTCCAAATTTTGGCTCTGTAACTCGTCCTATGAGAAATGCAGGATATTATTTTAACCACGATGTTCTTAACAATGTCAATTGGAATAATATAACATACATGCGCACTATTGCTCAAAATCAAGACCTTTCTACTTTTGATACAGCTCCCGACGAGTTTTCATTCAATTTTGCAGGATATTCAGGAAAATTTTATTTAGACCATCTGGGGCAGTGGGCAGTTCAGTGTGATAAACCTGTCAAAGTAGAATTTAATGGCAATTTCTTCGATATTCCTTTTGATAAAAGAGGAACTGTGGCTGAATATTATAATTATACTTGGTCTCGTTGTTTCAGCGGTTTTACAATAACAGCAGAAAATGGTATAAAATACATATTTGGTGAAAACATAGATGCCATTGAATTTTCCACCGATTTTTTTACTCAATATTTAGATGAATGGACGGCAACAGCGTTCTATTTAACCAAGATAGTTTTACCATCTGGAGAAGAAATTAATTTTACTTATCAAAGATTTGGTTTTTCCAATCAAATGTATATTGCTGTATCTCAAGATTTAGGAACTTGGACAGAATCCAACGGGGGGTGGGTGCCGAAAGAAGGTTGTCAGACAGCTTTTACTTCTACCGATATTACAAGGTTTTACGAAGGTAAATTAATATCTCCTGTTTATTTATCAGGTATATCAACCGATAATACAGAAGTATGGTTTGGCGTAGTAGAATCCGAAGAATTAAAATACAGCAATAGTGTTTATGATTACAAACAGCAGAATTTCCCTTATTACTACTACTATCCGCCTCCCTTAGCAGGAGGAGTTGAACCAAGAGGTCTCCCTTTCCTCCCTTTTCTTAATTCAGATATAGATGGCTATCCTGATTGTTTGAATAACCTCCTGAGCCATGAATTAGAACAGATAGAAATCAGAAATACAATTACATATAATGAGGTAAAAGACATCCATTTTTACTATAACAACAACCCCAACCAACGGTTAGTGTTGGATAGCGTTATCGAAGCCGGGAAAAATCCGTATAAATTCCATTACTCCAATATTGCGGATATGCCTGCTTATTTAGCAAATAAATCCGACCATTGGGGCTTTTACAATAATACATTCGCATATTTAAACGATGGCAATTATTATTCCTACAGAAATCCGAATGCCGCATATACAAAATATGGCCTGTTAAGCAGTATTACTTATCCAACAGGCGGTCGTACAGAGTTTACCTTTGAACCTCACTATTACAGGAAACAATTGAATGAAAACCGTTGGGAAACACCGCTGATAAATTTCTCTTCCGATCAATTAGCGGGCGGAGTGAGGATAAAGAACATTAAGCATTTCAACACATCGGGCCAAATTCCTGATATGACTAAAGAATATTATTATGTTTCCGATTATTTACAAAATAAAACGAATGCAACACAATCAAGTGGCGTTTTAGGTGGACAAATAAAATACAGCTTCGATTACAGAGTTAGGCTTTTTAATGATAACGATATCAAATTGAAAAAAAGTTTTTTTTCTTCCTTTTCCGTTTTACCTTCTTGTAATAATGCACAAGGTAGCCATATTGGTTATTCAGAAGTTATTGAAAAAATGTCCGATAATTCTTTTAACCGCTATCAATATACGAACTTTGATAATGGCTATATGGATAGCCCGGCAGACGAAATTATTCAGCTTGTACATACTCCTTACGAGCCATATTCCTCAAAATCGATAGAAAGAGGAAATCTGATACTGAAAGAGATGTGGGATGCAAACGGTAAAAGAGTAAGTAGTTACCAAACTGAATATGAAACCACCGGCAATAATTATGTAAGAGCAATGAAAGCCACAAGTTATCCGGTTTGTAATCCATCACTCGGTTACGACGAAGGGTGTGCATATAAAATCTATACTTATTCGGTGAGACCAAACAAAACAACCGAAACCTACTATGATAAGAACACAGAGGCAGAATTACAAAAGCAGGAAAGGACTTATAGTTATGATTCCGAACATATGCAACTCACCAGTACGATTACGCAACGGTCTGACGGTACAAATCTGGTAGAATCCTATAAGTACCCATATGATTTTATGGCACAATCACCCCCATATAACATATACAACGACATGGTCAGTAACAAACATATCTGGTCATCTGTAATCGAAAAGTCGGATTATAAAGGAAGTATTTCTCCGTCTAACCTTTTACAATCAACCAAAACCAATTATGGTTATTACCAGAGTAATACAATAATTGCCCCTTCATCGGTTGAATTGACAAAAGGTACCCTTAATCCGGAAACGCGTTTAACATTTGACGATTATGATAATAAAGGTAATCTTCTTTGTGTTTCCAAGGCTAAGGATATTAGCAACAGTTACATCTGGGGCTACAACCAAACCTACCCTATTGCCAAAGTAGTAAATGCAACCAGTAATGAAATATATTTCACCAGCTATGAAGATCAGCCTCAAGTGCAATGCTGGGTACCTTATTTATTTAATAACACCCATTCGAAAACCGGCAACTATTCATTACTGTCGGTTAACAATTCCGGTGGAGAATATTATTATTTTTCTCCTTTTTTGGATATCAGTAATTTCTTACCCAAAAAGTATAAGTACTCCGTTTGGGCATATAGCGATGGACCTTCTGTCGAACTTTATTTCTTTATGAAACCTAACCGGGATAATGATTTCTATAGTTCCGGCTGGCAGGCGTTTTCTGTATCTACAAC
>DATBXH010000957.1:0-10677 GCA_036514375.1 Bacteroidales bacterium
CCTGAATGCCAATCCCAAAGAAAAGCTTAATAATATCACGCTCACGTTCAGTAAGAGTGGCTAATGCCCTGTCAATTTCCTTGCTTAACGATTCGTTTATAAGACGACGGTCAGCATTTGGAGAATCGTTGTTGATGAGAACATCAAGCAGACTATTATCTTCGCCTTCCACAAAGGGAGCATCAACAGAAACATGACGACCTGATACACGCAAAGTATCAGATACTTTTTCCTTAGGGAGCTCAAGCAGCTCAGCGAGTTCCTCTGGTGAGGGAGTACGTTCGTTTTCTTGCTCAAACTTAGAGAATGCCTTATTTATTTTATTTAAGGATCCAACCTGATTAAGTGGTAAACGAACAATACGCGATTGTTCTGCAAGTGCCTGCAGTATGGATTGACGAATCCACCATACGGCATATGAAATGAATTTAAAACCGCGAGTTTCATCAAATTTCTCAGCAGCTTTAATAAGTCCTAAATTTCCTTCGTTAATTAAGTCTGGTAAACTAAGTCCTTGATTCTGATATTGTTTTGCAACAGAAACAACAAAACGTAAATTAGCTCTTGTTAATTTTTCCAATGCAGCTCTATCACCCTTTTTAATTCGTTGTGCAAGCTCTACTTCCTCCTCTACAGTAATCAGCTCTTCTTTCCCAATTTCCTGTAAATACTTATCAAGTGAAGCGCTTTCTCTGTTTGTGATTGATTTTGTGATCTTTAGCTGTCTCATCTTCCTACCTCAAAAATTTGTGCGAATTTATGCTATTTTAATTTATAATTCAACATAATTCATTTAATTATGTTCGAAAAAAAAGACTTGCAAGATGCAAGTCTTTTCAGATTTAATACCTTGCAAATAAACTACATACTAAATGCGTATGAAGCTACTACTCCATTAGGGTAAACCCCCTCTAAATTTATAACACCTTTGGTACCAGACAGTACCTTTTTTACTTCTTCCGCTGATTCTACTGATTTACCATTAATACTTGTAATGACAAATCCTTTTAAAATTCCTTCTTCACGAAGTCGTCCTCTGCCCGGATCTAAAACTTTTACTCCATTTTTGATCCCCAGCTTGTTTAATTCAGAAGCAGAAACCTCTGCAAATTGTGCTCCAAGTGCGGAGGCAACTTCATTTCTAGTTATAATTTTTGTATTGCCCTCCATATTACGTAAGGTAACAGAAATTTGTTTCTTTTTATTTTCATGACTAACAATAATGTCAACCTTATCGTTTGGACGATAACGACTTATTTGTTCCTGTAACTCTGAAGTACTATTAACATTTAATCCGTTTACAGAAAGTATAATATCTCCATCCTTAATTCCTGCTGCCTGGGCAGCTCCACCTTCGGAAACCCCGTTCACCAGCACACCTTCAATCTTATCAATGCCTTTCTCTTTTGCCACATCTGATGTAATATCTGTTATGGTAACACCAAGTAATGCTCTTTGAACTTTACCATATTCAATTAAATCGGCAGCAACTTTTTTTACAATGGTAACAGGTATGGCAAAGGAGTTTCCGATATAGCTCCCTGTAGGAGAGGCTATTGCTGTGTTAATTCCAACTAGTTCGCCACGGGTATTCACAAGGGCTCCGCCACTGTTTCCCGGGTTCACGGCTGCATCAGTCTGAATAAAAGATTCAATCGCATAATTATTATCTTCCCTGTCAAACCCACGACCACCATTTAAAAGACTCAAATTACGAGCCTTTGCACTAACAATTCCTGCGGTTACAGTAGAAGTCAGATTGTAAGGATTACCTACTGCCAAAACCCATTCTCCTACCTTCAAATCATCTGAATTTCCGTATGGAATATACGACAGATCCTTAGCATCAATCTTAATGATGGCAATATCAGTATCCGGATCACGTCCTACCAGCTTTGCCTTAAAAGTCCTTTTATCATTGAGGGTAACACTAATTTCATCTGCCCCATCAATTACATGATTGTTGGTAACAATATAACCATCATTTGAGATAATAACTCCTGATCCAAATCCAGCCACTGGTTCCGGCTTTGAATCGCGAAAACCAAAGAAGAAATCATAGAAGGAGTTACCTGATGATTCTCTCTGCATTGATACCACCTTTACGTGAACAACTGCATGAACTGTGCGTTCCGCAGCATAAGTAAAATCTATAGCGCTTGGATTATAATTGGCTGGCAGTTGGGTCAGTCTAACTTGAGGCTGATCCGTCGAGAAGACCACTTTAGGACGGTCAAAAAATTTTGTATAAGTAAACAGAGCCAATAACCCGCCTAGAAAAGCTAAGGAAATCATTCCCACAACACGCTTCGTATTCATAATCGTAATTTTTAATTTAAAACAGTTCCTATCAAATGAAACTTACGTAAGATTCTTTTCTGATAATTTACTCTACAAAATAACGACCAAATTTTGAATAAGTTTTTGCCTAACCGCCTATTTAACAAAATTTAACAGGCTTTTTTATGTAATTGAATGGTTGTCGGATTAAAAAGAAAAATCCCTTTCAAAAGAAAGAGATTTTTCTAATCTAAATCTATCATATCGATGTTTATATCTCTCGAATAATAGTCTGTTTCCTATCAGGTCCAACTGATATTATGGTAAACGGAACACCAACTTCTTTTTCAATGAAATTAATATAATCCATCAGTTCCATAGGAAGGTCGGTCATTGAGGTTGTACCGGAAATATCTTTTCTCCAACCTTTAAACTCTTTAAAAACAGGCTGAATTGGCATATTTACATCATAAGGCATTTGTTGTGTTTCTTTGCCATCGATTTTATATGCGGTACATACTTTAATGGTGTCAAAATCAGACAAAACGTCAGGTTTTGTCATGATCAATTGTGTTACACCATTTATCATCACCGAATATTTCAAAGCAGGCAGGTCCAGCCAACCACATCGTCTTGGTCGTCCAGTAGTTGCGCCAAATTCATGTCCTACCTGACGCATCTTTTCACCAGTTTCATCATTTAATTCTGTAGGGAACGGGCCGCTTCCAACGCGAGTACAGTAAGCTTTTACAATTCCAAGCACCTCTCCTACCCGGTTTGGGGCAATACCAAGTCCCGTACAAGCACCGGCACAAATTGTATTCGAAGAGGTTACATAAGGATAAGAACCAAAATCAATATCCAGCAAAGTTCCCTGAGCTCCTTCCGCCAAAACTGATTTATTTTCTAAAAGAAATTTATTAATCATATATTCACTATCCACTACCTGGAAAGCCTTGATAGCTTCAATACCCAAAAACCAGTCGGCCTCATATTCGGTCAGATCATATTTAAAATCATACTGGTGTAAAATATCAATATGTTTTTTCTTCAGGAATTCATACCGCTGTTTAAAATCGCTCGTAAAAATATCACCAACGCGGAGACCATTACGCCCTGTCTTGTCCATATATGTCGGGCCGATACCTTTGAGGGTAGAACCAATTTTTGTTACACCTTTTGCAGCTTCAGATGCTGCATCCAGCATTCGGTGAGAAGGAAGAATAAGATGAGCCTTTTTTGATATAAAGAGATTTTTGAAGTTTAGATTGAATCGTTTTAATGCTTCTATTTCCTTTCTGAAAATAACCGGGTCAATCACAACACCATTTCCTATAATATTCACCTTTTCCTGATGAAAAATTCCGGAAGGAATGGTGTGGAGCACATGTTTAATTTCATTAAATTCCAACGAATGGCCTGCATTTGGTCCACCCTGAAACCGGGCAATTACATCATACTTTGGGGTTAAAACGTCAACAATTTTTCCTTTTCCTTCGTCTCCCCACTGGAGACCCAATAAAACATCCAATTTCATTAGTTAATAAATTAAATAATTCAAACCTGTCGATCAAAATGTAGATTTTATGCAGGTTTCATAATATTATACTACTTAAAACCGGATGCCTAAGTTACAAATTATTCGTGGTTCAATCTTAGTGGTTAATAAATAAATTCCAATTTAAGAAGCAGAGGCCTTTGCTGTCTTTTCTTTTATATCTTTTGTTTCCTTTAAAACACCATATATATATAGTGAGTGATGAGATGGTTCAAAATTATTCAATTCACAAGCCGTCTTTATAATTTCATATATTCTGGGGTCACAAAATTCAATTACCTTTCCGGTTTGTGTGCAAATAAGATGATCGTGCTGGGTACATTGGTAAGCTTTTTCAAATTGTGAAATATTTTTGCCAAACTGATGTTTAACTACCAGATTACATTCCAACAATAAGTCAATGGTATTATATAATGTAGCCCGGCTAACACGATAATTTTTATTTTTCATAAAAATATATAATGACTCCACATCAAAATGACTTTCGCGCGAGTATATTTCGTCCAGAATTGCATATCGTTCAGGAGTTTTCCGATGCCCTTTCTTCTCTAAATATTCGGTAAATATTTTTCTTACGGTATCCTTGGTATTATCATGGATCATAATTTAGACTAATTATAAATAAATAGTCAAAATAACTAATTTTTTATATTAGATGCAACTATTTTAGAATGATTTTAAATAACTATTTTACTATTCGGTGATATTCTCAACCCGGCTTACCTGCTCAATCCCTTTCACATTAGCAAGTTTATCAAGCAAATTATTCAAGTCTCTACCACTATGAACATAAAGGTCTAAAGTACCTTCAAAAATGCCATCGTGACTGGCAAGGTTGATTGCCCGCATGTTCACATTTAATTCTTTGCAAATAACTGTAGTAATTTGGTTATAAATGCCAAACCTATCAACTCCGCGAATCGATATGCGTGCCAAAAAAGATAATATTTTATAGGTCGTCCATTTTGCCTGGATCATCAGTTCTGCATGGGAGGAAACTATTTTAACAGCGTTTGGACAACGTGATTTATGAATAATGACAACATCTTCATTAGCGCTTCGGTGACCAATAATATCGTCACCAGGTATTGGATTACAACATTTTGCAAGCCTATAATTATTTTCGCTTCCATCCTCGCTTTCACGAATTAGAAATGTGGACTTAGGATCAATTTGGGTATTTCCGTTTATTGGCTCCAGCTCCTCCTCGCCAAACTCATCCTTCTTGGGAATAACCTTGGTAAATTGAAGTTCCCAATAACGGATCCACTTATTTTTCGTATTCTTTTTAAGGACCTTCTTCAGGTCCTCTAAATTAATAAGCCCACTCCCTATTTTGCTGTACAATTCATCCTTTGAAACCACTTCATAAGCAGGAAAAAGTTTCTTAAATATTCGAGAACTTGGCATCAAGCTCATTTCACTTAACTTTTCCTCCAAAATATGTTTACCCTGTTCAATCCTGTTCTTACTTTCAGCTTTGATAGAATCGCTGATAGCAGATTTAGCTTTAGCAGTAACAACGTATTCCAACCATTCGCGCTGTGATTTCTTTTTATCAGAAGTAAGAATCTCAACCTGGTCTCCACTGCTCAGGATATGATTTAATGGAACTAATTTATGATTTACCTTAGCTGCAATAGCTGAGTTTCCGATTTCGGAGTGTATGTCGTATGCAAAATCAAGAGCTGTAGAATTTTTGGGGAGCGTTCGAATTTGTCCTTTCGGTGTAAATAAATGAATTTCTGAAGAGAATAAATTAAGTTTAAATTCATCAAGAAATTCTAAAGCATCAGCACTCGGGTTATCTAACATTTCTCTGATGCTCTTGATCCATTTATCAATTTCAGACTCCTGGTTTGCATTCTTATATTTCCAATGCGCAGCGAATCCCCGTTCAGCAATCTCGTCCATTCGGCGGGTACGAATCTGCACTTCTACCCATTTTCCCCGGGGACCCATAACAGTTGCATGCAAAGCTTCATAACCGTTGGATTTTGGAGTGCTTACCCAGTCCCTTATCCTTTCAGGCTTTGGCATATATATGTCCGTAATTAAAGAATATACATTCCAACACTGGGTTTTCTCAGGAATATCGTCCACAGGGTCAAAAACGATACGAATGGCAAGCAGATCGTACACTTCTTCAAAAGGTACGCCTTTATGCTGCATCTTGTAATAAATGGAATAAATTGATTTCGGACGTCCTGAAATTTCATAAGGAATATTGTTTTTTTTCAGGATCTCATTGATTGGCCTTGAAAATTCCTCAATTTGTTTCTTACGGTTTTCCTCGGTATCATGTAAACGATTAACAATCTCGTTATAAATTTTGGGATGTCTGTACTTTAAACTCAAATCCTCCAACTCAGTCTTTAAAGCATAGAGTCCCAAACGATGGGCTAATGGTGCATACAGGTAAATAGTTTCACCCGAAATCTTAATTTGTTTATGAGGAGGCAAAGCATCAAGCGTCCGCATATTATGTAAGCGATCTGCCAGTTTTATCAGAATTACCCTAACATCGTCGGATAGGGTAAGCAGCATCTTTCTAAAATTTTCTGCCTGTAACGAAGAATTCTTGTCAAAAACACCTGATATTTTCGTAAGACCATCCACAATGGTAGCAATCTTATGACCAAAGTTTGCTTCGATATATTCAATTGTATAATCGGTGTCTTCAACAATATCGTGCAATAAAGCACAAACAACAGAGGTGGTACCCAAACCAATTTCTTTGGTAACTATTTTCGCAACTGCAATAGGGTGTATAATATATGGTTCCCCTGACTTTCGTTTCATTTCCTTATGAGCTTCATTAGCCAGCTCAAAGGCACGAATTATCAGGTTCTTGTCCTCTTCTCCCTTTATTCGGGTACAATGGGCAAGCAAATCTTCAAATCGTTCCCTGATTAAAATCTCATCCTGTGCGGTTAGTACCCCCATTTAAACTACATTTTTAAATCAGCATGCAAAATTAATCAATAAAGTATTCAATTCTACCGGATTTTACGGATAAATCAATGAGAAACTTCCCTTTTTTTCAACGGTTTTCCCGGTCTCTGACGAAAATTTTATAAAGTATACATAAGCTCCCTCATTAGCCTTTTTTCCATTGCCTAACGTTCCATCCCATCCTTTCAGAGGATCAGTTGTTTCAAATACTTTAAAGCCATATCGATTATAAACTATAAGCACAAAACTTGTTGGCATAAACGCAAACGAAGGCTTAAATTCATCATTTAATCCATCTCCATTTGGAGTAAATGCATTCGGTATAAAGACTGCTTCGGAAAGATCGATACAATAATTAGACGATAGGCTTTGGTTTATATTCCCTTGATTGTCTGGATTTGAAACTGCTTCAATATAATAACATATATTGCCGGATAATTGCTGACCCATCAACTGTTTAACATTGTCATTAAAATTATTTGTTGTTGTTACACCTATTAGCTGAGCACTACCGGTACCAATGACGCGGTAAACATTATACTGGGCAACACCATTGTCCCAACCCAAATATTCGTTCCAGGCAAGGTTCATTTGCCCAGATTGTACAGAACCTGTGAGAATTATAGCGGTAGCAATATTTGAACGATAGATGCTTTTATTACAACTATTTAATGCATCGAGCCTATAATATTTCGGAGCAGAGTTCGACACATTATCTTGAATAACAATAGAATCGCTCGTTGAAAGGATTGGCGAATTTACAGGAGTAAAGGTTGAATTCGGATTGTCAGAAACATATAGTTGGTAACTAGTTATTTGAGAGTTAGGATCAAGGTTAAATTTTATCTTAACCGGATTACTGCTGTTTGGATTGAACGTAGCATAATCTGCATTGATGTAACTTGGTGGAATTACTGATTTAGTATAGACAGTCGAATCATTTGATGTTGAAGTCACCGTCAAATCGCTGGTTGTTGCCCAAACGTAAAAAGTATAATTCTGATTAGGGTTCACAGGTATAACTGCCGTGGTATCGTTTGCAGAAATATTATCTTTTACCATTTGTATTCCACCTCCAGTGATCTGAAAAATCCGGTAAAACCCGAATTTACTACCCCAGCCATAGTATTTTGTCCAAGTCACAGTCGTGGTCAAAGCACATGAATCGTAATGAAGTTGCGTAAAGATAGTTTTATGGAAATCAACGCTACCTTTATCGCTATACTTAAGTCCATTTGCATTAATTGTGTAAGCAGCCACATAAAACATGACCGGTCCTTTCCTTACTTTTGGATAAGAAAATGTAGATCGTTTTGCGGCGGACCCGTTTTCAGTCCTAATGGAATCATATGACCAATTCCCAAGTTTTTTCCAATACTCATTAATAACATATCCCAATACACCGGGAGTTGGGCTCGGATTCCAATCAATAGTAACAGTATCCGTCAAAGGCCTTACACTAACACTAATCATCTCAGGAGGTGCAATCTGACTATACATTCCAAGATTAAAAAAAACAAAACATATTATGATCAGATATTTTTTCAAATGCTTTTGTATTTGGAAAGAGCTACCAAAATACGAAATATCCTCCATAATCAGTAATATTTTTAGATGAGCAAAGATAAAGGGCATGCTATTTTTTCCCCACAACAACCTGATAAAGACTTTCCGGGTCCAGGTACTGCATAGCTAGTGCCTGTAATTCATTTGATGTTATACTTTTTATATGATTAACCATGGAATAAAAGTAATCGTATTCAAGATCATATTCCAGCAATGAAATAAGACTTTCGGCCCGGGCAAATGAACCGTCAAACATTCGAACAATATCGCCGAGCATATAGTTCTTTACCCTTAAAAGTTCTTCGGGTGGTATTAGTTCATTTCGCAATCTTGATATCTCAGAATAAATATCATCGAGCGCAGGAGCTGTAACATCTGATCCAAGTTCAGATACGATGGTAAAATATCCTGAATTACGAAATTCAACAAGTAGAGAATTTATACCATACGTATATCCCTTTTCTTCGCGTATTCGTTTCATAAGTCTGGAACCAAAATATCCTCCCAATACACAGTTCAAGACTGACAAGCCGACAAAATCAGGATGAAGTTTGTTAAACATTATCTTTCCGATCCGAATAGCGCTTTGCACCGCATCTGGTTTATCTACATGAATCTGACGCTCCTCTTCAGTGACAGGTTGGAAATAAGGGAACGCTTTATTCTCATAATAGTTCCAATTATCAACTCCAAAGTGTTTTTCTATTAATTGGATGGTTTTATCATCGACCTTCCCCGAAGCAATAATACGACAGTTACTGGCCTGATAACGTTGTTTGTAAAACCGGATCAACAAATCCCTGGTTAACTTATCAAAATCTTCCGGAGTAACCAGATAACCATATGGATGTTGATTTCCAAACAACATTCTGGAATGAATAAACCGGGCAATATTTCTAACCTTGGATTGTTCAACCAGGAACAATTGTTTGTGTTTGTTCTTAAAAACTTCAAGTTCATTTTCAGGAAAGGTTGCATTCTTAATAATGTCTTCTACCACACCAAGCACCTTTTCTAAATGCTTCTGTAAACAAACAATCGACACAAACGCGTTATCCTTATCAACATTATATCCTAACTGAGCTCCATAAAATTCAACCAATTCGGCAATCTGAAAAGAATCAAATATCTTCGATCCTTCTACCAACATATTATTCACCGCAAATGCAGCTAAGGGCGTCTCTTGATACCAATTCCCTGCTGAAAACAGAAATTCAATTTTAACTATTTCACTGCTATTGCTATTTAAAGAAAATAAAGGAATGCCATTTGATAATTGCAGCTTTTTTGCCTCTTCTATATTAAACGACTTTATTTCTTTTATAAGGGGGCTGATTTTCCTATTTACCATCATTTCTCTGCTAAATAATACAATGTAGAACAATTATTTTCACATAAAACGTTGCTTACAACCATACTAATCTCCTCTGGAGTTATTTCATTATATTTATTTATTTCTTTGTTTAGCAGTTCAGCATCTCCAAGCATTTCGTAATAACTAAGGCCAATTGCTTTGTTCAAAGCATTTGTTTGCCCCAGCATTAGATTAGTTTCATATTTATTTTGCACCTTCTTCAGTTCCGAATCCGAAACAGGAGTTTTGACAAGATCTCTAATCACATCCAAAATAGCCTGGTCAGCGTCCTTTGCCAGTACACCATTCATTGTTTTACCACCAATAATCATCAAGCCAGGGTCTATATCGCCAGTCACATAAGCGTTTATTTCACTGAAAAGCTTTTTTTCTTTCACCAGAATCTGATATAACCTGGAAGATTTTCCACTTGATAAAAGATCAGTAGCAAGATCGCAAACATAGAAACCATGATCAAGGCGCTTTGGAACATGCCATGCCTTGTAAACTGCATCGTAAGGAACCTTTCTTGAAACTGTGAGTTCTCTTGGCTGTGTTTGTTCCGGTTCCAAAGGCAAATGCCTCGCTTTAACATTCCGCTTTTCAATATCACCAAACCACTTCACTATAAGATTACGGGCATCTGAAGATTTAATATTTCCTGACAAAGCCATAAACGCGTTATTGGGAGCATAATGGGAGTAAAAGAAATCCTTTACATCGCTGAGGGTAGCCGTGCGGATGTGATCTATCGTTTTACCAATAGTTGGCCACTTGTAAGGATGCACTTTATATGCCAGTGGTCTAAGCAATAGCCAAATATCGCCATAGGGCTGATTCAAATAACGTTGCCTGTATTCCTCTATCACGACATTCTGCTGAACTTTAAGGCTTTGTTCTGAAAAGTCCAGAGCTAACATCCTATCCGATTCCAACCATAAACCAGTTTCAACATTATCGGCAG
>DATBXH010000958.1:0-2648 GCA_036514375.1 Bacteroidales bacterium
ATCTACGATGTTGTTCTTTAATTACTTCGTAATCTTATCCTGACGGCTAAACCTTCTTAAGGGGTTGAGGTTATTGGGTTTACAAATTAACACAATCATAACTTAACAGCACTCCTGCCCGGCTGGGGTAGGCGAGCCTTAAAAAGCACAGCCGCCGGGCCGGAGATTATGAATATAATCTTAGCCGTATCACGGCGACCTATTTATAGCCTTAGAGATTCATCATGGACAGTTTTTATTCGACGCACGAATCATCTAAATAGTAGCAGCAATCTTTGTTGCGTCGGAAGAGGAGATACTATGCAGGAGTATCAGGTTTCGGCGCATGTACGATTATTCTCCGGACTGTGTTTAATCGTGCGCCGAAAAAACAAATTTATATTTACATCCCGGATTAACTACAAATAGGCCGCTCCCATGGAGCTGAAGAGAAGTAAAACAACATTTTGTATTTCACGACCTGATGACTACCCTCTACTCCCTCTCCATTCCCAAATGCCGGCTTCGGCTCAATGTTTTGCGCGATACACCAAGGTAAGTAGCTAAAAGGTTGATGGGAATATGCCGGACTAAATATGGCTGCGTGGCCAGCAAATACTGATAACGCTCCTGCGCATTCAGGAACCGGGTAATATAAAAGTGTTTTTCCACCCAGATGGCATGGCATTGGAAAACTAATTTTTCGATTTCGGCAAGAACAGGATAGTCAGATTTCAATCTTTCAAAACGCGGCTTGCTAATGCTGTAAACGACGGAATCTTCCAGAAGCTGAATGCTTATTTCGGAAGGCTTCCTGACGACAGAACTGCAAAAAGAGTCCATGATATCGGAAGGGAAAAAGAAATGCATGGTTACCTCCTGGTCATCTTTGCATTCGAAAGCACGGGCCTGGCCTTTTTCGAGAAACCAGATATGCCTGCACACATTCCCGGCTTTTAACAAATACGTTCCTTTGGGAAGTTCCTGCCTGTTGAAGGCATTTATATAATTATCGTCTGTGGTATTTTCGAGCTGTGCGGTCAAATCGATGATCCTGTCCAGATGAGGAAGCATATAGCTGTCGGCTTTCCGGAGTATGGTTTTGTTGTTTTTCAGTAATTCGGATAACATGAGATAAGTGATAGAGGGTTTATACTATATAACGAATAATTGAACACAAAAATTGTGCCGAAGTGGGAGTTGGAAGATTAGTCGATAGTCGATAGACGATAGACCATAGCGGGGAGAGCATTGTGAGTAGGAATAGACCACAGTCGACGGACGACAGACAACAGAAGGGAGTGTGGAGTGAGTGGACCATAGACCATAGTCGATAGACGACAGACGACAGACGACAGACCACGGAATTTGTTTACCGGCAATGCCTCATTAGCATATTAGCACATTAGCACATTAACACATTGATAATTGATAATTGCTTTCATTTTCTTCATTCTTCATTCATTTCATTAACACATTAGCATATTAGCAAATTAGCAAATTGTTCATTGTTCATTATTTTTTATACCTTAGTCAGAGCAATACAATCTTAAACCGGCCCGAGAGACCAAATGCTAAACTATGACGGGAAAACCATGAAAAACCGCAGCGATGGAGATAAAATCATAGGTGTATTTAAGTGGAAGAGAAGCGAAGTATTGCGGCTATACATGCTAAAACAAGATATAGGCGAAATACTTCGGTTATATAGTTGTTGCATGCAATTTTAAGATTAAGGCAGTATTAAATTTTGCAGATATGAAAAAAATTATAGAAATAGATAAAGTCGGTGGAATCGACGCTGATAATGATGAGTTGTTGATGAAATGTTTTCAGAATCACGAAACTTTCACACAGCTTAAGAATTTTGAAAAGTTTATCATTCTTGGAAGGAAAGGAACAGGAAAAACAGCAATATTTAAGAAGATTCTAGCTGAAAGAGATTCATCCACTTTTTCATTTGGACATACGTTTTCAGATTATCCTTGGCATTATCATGATAAGCAGGTTAAAATAGGCGTACCCGAATTTGATAAATATACACACAGTTGGAAATATCTTGCATTATTGACTATTTCTAAAATTCTCCTTAATCAAGATCAAAGTATTCCTTATGATGATAAATCACTAGAATATTTAACTAAAATCGAAAGTTTCATAGTTGATTCATATGGTACAAGAGATCCTGATTTAACACAAATATTTACACCTTCGAAACAATTAAAAATAAAGCCAAATTTTAAAGTTGATTTAGGTATATTGAGTGGTGGTGTTTCTGCAGAGAAGGTTGCAGTTGAATATTTACCAGTAATTGTACAAGAAGTAAATCTAAATTTAACAGAATTTGTAATAAATAGTTTAAATCCTGAAAATCGTTATTATGTCATGTTTGATCAATTAGATTTAGGTTTTGACCCTAAAAATAAGGATTACAATAATCGCTTAATTGGTCTTATGTTGGCAGCAAGAGATCTAAATAATAAAGCGAAAGAGTTAGGGAAAAAACTATCGGTTAGTGTATTTCTAAGAGACGATATTTATGACAAATTGAAATTTGAAGATAAAAATAAACTTACTCGGGGATACACTACTTTTATTGAATGGGACGTCCGTGGGCAACACACTTTGAAACAATTAATGGAACTCAGGTTAACTGAAGTACTAAAATC
>DATBXH010000959.1:0-7213 GCA_036514375.1 Bacteroidales bacterium
GATTACCCCCATTTAATGGGTTTATTTCCGAATTCCTCATTTACAGTGGCTTATTTAAGGGAATGAAAGGGGTTGATATGACAGCCCTTTCCACTATTATATTTTCTATTTTCGGATTAACATTGGTTGGAGGGTTAGCACTCCTCTGTTTTACCAAAGCTTTTGGAACAGTTTTTCTTGGAAGCGCCAGACATCGGTTATCTCAGGAACCGAATGAAGCGAACCTTGGAAAGCTAATTCCCATGTACACTATTATTGTCCTGATCATTGGAATCGGTGTCCTTCCGCAATTCATAATTCAATTGCTTGAAAAGCCTGTAGGATTATTTATCGATTTTCCTGGCTACTCATTATCATTTATGGAATTTCCCTATACTGATACCCTGACAAAAATCGGATACAGTGCATTCGGTTTGTTCGCAGTTGCAGCACTCGTTTTTCTGGTCCGGAAATATTTTACCTCCCGATTGCCCGAAACGATAAATAGTACCTGGGGGTGTGGATATATCGCTCCAACTTCTAAAATACAATACACAGCGAGTTCATTTATAAGGACGTACCGAAAGCTTGCCGAACCTATATTATCCATTCATAAACATAAAAAGGATGTGGACGGTATTTTCCCGACGCAAGGCAAACACGAGACCCATCCTGACGACAAAATGGAGGAATGGCTGATCCGTGTTCCTTTGCTTAAACTCCGTCAGTTCTTCGATAAGTTCACATTCCTGCAAAATGGCAACCCGCAGGTTTATGTTCTCTATGGTTTGGTTTTTATTACACTGGTACTGGGGGTACCCATGATTTTTGACGCATTAAAACAATTGTTCCAATTTTTAAACCATTTATAGGTATGATAAGTTTTGTACTGATCTTTCTGTCGAGCCTGTTCTTTACCGGTATTGTAATACGGACCAAGAGTATTACTTCCGGTCGTAAAGGACCTGGTATCTTCCAGCCAATGAAAGATATTATCCGTCTGCTTAAGAAGGGTGCGGTGTACAGCGAAACGACCAGCTTCATATTTCAGATTGCACCAAGTATATATTTTGCATCTGTTATCATGGCGATACTTACCCTGCCTTTTGGAACACATCCCGGGTTTATTTCTTTTGACGGCGACTTTGTGTTCTTTGCTTATGTGTTGGCGTTAGGTAAGTTCTTTAGCATCATTTCAGCATTAGACACAGGCAGTAGCTTTGAAGGGATGGGTGCAAGCCGCGAAGCTCTTTATTCCATGCTGGTAGAACCTTCATTTTTTGTGCTCATGGGTTCGTTTGCACTGCTTACTGGTCACACTTCATTCCATGATATTTTTACATCATTGTATTTTGGGTCATATATATCTTATGCTTTAGGAGTAATGGCTACCTTTGTGCTGGCTATGATTACTATGGTCGAAAACAGTCGCATGCCTGTTGATGACCCGAAGACACACCTGGAACTTACCATGATCCATGAGGTGATGATCCTGGATAACAGCGGATTCGACCTGGGACTGATCCTTCACACCACCAATCTAAAGTTTGCAATGTACGGTGCGCTCATTGCCAATTTATTCATGGCTAGTTTACCATTGTACTTGACGATACCTATTTTCCTTGGTATTCAAACACTTTTTGCTGTGGTTATAGGATTACTGGAATCATTCTCCGCCCGGTTCCGCATGAACCATAATGCACAGTTCATCTTCACCCTTTCGTCAGTTTCGCTGCTGATTTTCTTCGGTGTGCTGCTGGTGTTGGGAAAATTTATATAATTTATGATAAACGTTTTACTTATTACTTTTACCATTTCACTCCTGTATATGGCTATCGCCAACAGGTTGCTCACATATGTCAAGGTTATTGCATTCCAGGGCATCATATTGTTCGGTGTGGCCTTTATTGAGCTTAGCGAAATCAATATCATAAACCTTATCCTGATATTGCTCGAGACCATTGTGTTTAAAACAATAGCGGTACCTATGTTCCTGCGTTACGTTCTTGAAAAAAACAAAATCACACGTGAAGCAGAACCTTATCTGCCAAATTTTATCTCGCTTATTGTGATTACACTTATTATCGTTATCACATTCCTGTTATCGAATACGATTACAGATGTACATCTTAAAAAAATATATTTTGTGGTTGCTTTGTCAGCCTTATTCAGCGGGTTGTATGTAATTGCCACCCGAAAAAAGATTATTACGCACGTCATTGGATATCTGATTATCGAAAACGGCGTGTTTATCCTGTCGCTGGCGGTAGGAAACGAAATGCCAATGATGGTGAACCTGGGTATTTTGCTCGACATCTTTGTGTCCGTTTTCCTCCTTGGTATCTTCGTGAATAAAGTTGGCGATGTGCTGAAAGATGTGGACGTGGATCAGTTACGAAACCTGAAGGATTAATGATTCAATTTGCCAATGTGCTAATGTGCCAATGATTAATTAGCAATTGACAATTAAAAATTAACAATGAATGAAATAGACCACAGTCGACTGCAGACCGTGGTCCGTGGACTATAGACTCAAAATTATGATTGGATTTTATTTAGGCGGAGCATTCCTTATCAGCGTGCTGTTGTTTTTAAACAGAAACAAGCTGATGAATAATTTATTGGTTATTGCGTTTTTGACGCTGCAATGGGGTTTTACCATTTACGAATACCTGCATATCAACATAAAAGAACTGGATTATTTCAAGCCCGATGCATTAGGTATATTATTGCTGATAACTTTGAGTATCATCAGTATTCCGGCCTTCTTCCATAACTATTCTTACATTTATAAAGATAAGGACAATCCGAAAGTACGCGGTATTTATTACTCAGCCATGACAATCCTGGTAACGGCCCTTGGAGCGGCATATCTCTCTTGTCACATTGCTGTTACGTGGATATTTGTGGAACTTACCACACTGAGCGCTTCCGCACTCATTTTCCATCGCCGTAATTCGGGTTCGCTGGAAGCTACATGGAAATATATCTTTGTATGCTCAATCAGTATTACCTTTGTGTTCATTGGGATATTGTTTCTAAGTATTGCCCTGGAACAGGCCGGATCAACTGATCTGAGTTTCGAATCACTGCTTGCCAAGGCATCATCGCTCAATATCTTTTGGCTGCGACTGGCATTCATCTTTATCTTCACAGGATTTACAGCTAAACTGGGATTAGTACCAATGTATACGGCAGGCATCGATGCAAAGGACAAAGCCCCTACCCCTGCCGGCGCATTATTCTCAAGTGTGCTCATGAATGTCGGTTTTGTGGGGATATTTCGCTTTTATGAGGTGATTGCCCATTCCTCCATTCATGATTGGGCCAATCATATCATCCTCATCGCAGCGTTTCTTTCCGTATTCATCGCTACCGTTTACATGCTAAAGGTAAAGAATATCAAACGTATGCTAGCTTACTCGAGTATCGAGCATACCGGGCTCGTTATGCTTGGTCTGGTTGCCGGAGGTGTAGGTTATTATGCAGCTGTCCTGCACATCGTGCTGCATGCATTTGTAAAGTCCTCGCTCTTTCTTCAAATCGGACAGGTTTACAATATTTATAAAAGCAAAAGCATTTATTATGTGGGAAATTATTTTAAATATAACCTTCTGGGAGCGATTGTCCTTCTGATTGCATTCATTTGTGTTACCGGGATGCCGCCGTCCGGACTGTTTATCAGCGAATTTATGATATTCCGGTCGCTTTTTGAAGCGCATTACCTGGCTGTGCTTATCCCAGTGCTCATCCTTCTTACTATAATTATCTGGGCATTGGGTAAGAACATATTTAAGCTTTTGTTCTCACCACCGGTAGGGTTCGACGAAAGCACCATCGAAAAAGTAAACCCTGTGGAAACATGGTCGCAGTTCGCTTTACTCGGATTAGTAATTTACCTCGGGCTGAACCCGCCTTCACAATTTGTGTATTTACTTCAGGAAGCAGTTAAAAACTTTGTTCATTGATCATGGATTATATCGAACTAAAAAATAACCAGACCATTCCGGTTTCCTCGATACCTGAACTAAAATATCAGAAATTCCTGGAAACCAATATTAGCCTGATGAAGGAGAAACATAATCATTGTGTGAATTACTATGGTGTGCCTCATCGTGGCAGAGTGAAGCTTTTCTGCTGTATCGCCAATGATAACGAGCATTCAATTTATGTTTCTTCAAGTGTTACTTACACGAATGTAACACTTGAATCCCTTACAGCACACAACCTCGCCTTTGAGAAATTTGAACGCGAGATCAGCGAGAATTTCGATATCCATTATAGCGATCATCCCTGGCTTAAACCGGTACGGTATGCTTTTGACCGTGGCAATAAAAATCATACCATTGCCAACTATCCTTTCTTTAAAATTGAAGGCGAAGAATTGCACGAAGTAGGTGTGGGACCTATTCATGCCGGAGTAATTGAACCGGGTCACTTCCGGTTTATATGTAACGGCGAACAGATCCTTCACTTAGAGATTCAGCTTGGCTACCAACACCGTGGCGTTGAAACATTTTTCCTGGAAAAGAAGAAACTATTGCAACGCACGACACTTGCCGAGTCTATTGCCGGAGATACGGCAGTTGGACATACCTCGGCCTTTGTTAATCTCTGGGAAAGCTTGTGCAATTATAAAGCCGATCCTGACCTTGAATTTGCCAGGACTCTTGCACTGGAACAGGAACGAATTGCTATTCACACCGGCGATCTCAGTGCTTTATGCACAGACATTGCATATCAGTTAGGAAGTTCGGTATTTGGAAGGCTGCGTACGCCGGTTATCAATTATTTTCAAATATGGTGCGGAAACCGTCTGGCCAAAGGATTGATGCGTGCAGGAAAGACCAATTTCCCGTACACACGTGAACTTGGCGATCAATTGCTGAAACTTTATGAAGCGTATGAACCAGATTTCCTTGAAATGTGCAACATGTTGTTCAATCTGCCTTCGGCTCTTGCCCGTTTCGAAAAAACAGGTACCGTTACTCCGGAAACAGCTGCTTCTATAGGCACAGTTGGCATGTCGGCACGCATGAGCGGTTTAAACAGAGATATTCGTCAGTCGCATCCGCATGGTTTTTACCCGGAGCTGAACCATCAGCCGGTAATCAAGCATCATGGCGATGTATATTCCAGAGCACAGATACGACGCGAAGAAATTAAGCAATCCATGCGTTATATCCGGACTTTACTGCAATATATTCCGGCAGAAACAAAAAACAGACAGCCATTGGACGAACCGTCACCGTCTTCGTTTGCCATTTCACTGGTGGAAGGCTGGCGTGGCGAAATCTGTCATTGTGCAATCACCGACGAGAATGGCGAACTAATGCATTATAAAATAAAGGACCCATCGCACCACAACTGGTTGGCTTTGGCACTGGCAGTGCGCAACAACGAAATCTCGGATTTCCCGATTTGTAATAAGAGTTTTGATTTGTCGTATTGCGGGCATGATTTATAGTAGAGATATTTTACCACCCCTTCCCCTCCTTAAAAAGGAGGGGAAACTTGGGCAGAGTCCAGCGCAAGTTATAGCCCCTTTTTAAGGGGTTGGGGTTTACTGAAATAAAAGAATGACTAAAATCACGAGTAAAAATTATTTCGACAATCCTTAAAAAACTGGCAAATTATGCTAAACAACCTTAAAATACTATACCACCAGGGTAAACAATACATCCCTGATGTGACCAAGGCCAAAGTGCCGGGAATTTTTCGCGGAAGACCGGTGATTACAAACGCGAAGGTAGATGAGAATGAATTGGCAGACCTCTGCCCTACCGGTGCTATTTCTTTAAAACCGTTTGCTATCGATCTCGGAAAATGCACCTTTTGTGGCGAATGTATGTTTACCCGGCCAGAAAAGATCCAATTCACCAAAGATTATAAAATTTCAACCAATGAGCGGAACCGTCTTCTTATTTATGAAGGCTCGGACAACCCCATTGAGTTGAACCCCGACGCCATCCGCAAAGAAATAAAAACGCTTTTCTCAGGATCGCTAAAGCTGCGTCAGGTTTCTGCTGCCGGTGACAATAGTTGCGAACTGGAACTGAATGCTTGCAGCAATGTGAACTTTGACATGGGCCGTTTCGGTATTGAGTTTGTTGCCTCACCGCGCCATGCGGATGGAATTGTAATTACAGGCCCTATATCTGAGAGCATGGCCGAGCCACTTCAGATCTGTTACGACGCCACACCGGATCCAAAAATCATTATCCTTGCCGGAACCGATGCTATCAGTGGAGGAATCTTTGCAGGCAGCAGAGCTTTAAACCGAAGTTTCCTCGATAAATATAAGATAGACCTGTATGTTCCTGGAAACCCGGTACACCCACTCACGTTCATTAACGGGGTGCTGAGTTTAATAAGGAAGAAATAGATTTAGACAATAGTCGATAGACTATAGACCATAGAAGGCTGGCAATAAAAGACTATTCACAAGTAGTTTGTGAAATCAATTGATAACGCCGGGAGTGGTAATATAGAATCAGTCGGAAAAGTTGGGGAGTAAGAGATAAAAACTCTTATTCCACCAGAATTTCAAACAAATCCAATCCCTGGCTAATATAATTCCCTGAAAATTTTAACGAATGCCGTTCATTCCAAATCCATTCAAGGCCACTTTCTCCGGATTTGTCAGCTAATCCTGCTATTTGCTTTAGTTCATGGATAAAAAAGTGGCTGATACATATCTTTGCCGAACCGTATATGATAAATTCCTATAAAATTAAATATTATTTCTATAAAAAGTTAATATATTTTTATAGAAAAATTATTATGTTTTTTAATTATATAATAATTATCTATAGAATAGATAAATAATTTCTAAAAATTATATTATTTTTTTATAGTTAAAAATATTATTTCTATATAAATAGATTATATATCTATAAAAATTTTATCAATTTTAGTAGATATTATTTCTATTTCCATAGAAAATATACAAATACCTACCGGATTACAACCGGAAAAGCAAAAAGCAATGAAAAAGCATAGAGTTTTACTCAATTTTGTAAAATTATCGATTCCGGAGAAGGTTGCATTCTGCAAAAATGTCATCAGTTGTTTAAAGAATAATCCCGTATTCACGAAACCGGACGTTGAACTTAACTTATTAACGGCCCTTACCGGCAAATACGAATTGTTGGTTCAAAAGGGCGCCGATAAACTCCGATGGCATTGGTACCTGGAGCAATCCGGTGATGAAGATGTTGCCATAAAGGGAATA
>DATBXH010000960.1:0-4460 GCA_036514375.1 Bacteroidales bacterium
CATCACAAGTGCTTATGTACTGGAAAACACCAACCAGGGCTACTCATACTTCCTGACTGCACAGTTACAAAAAACATTCAATATCGGACTGTATGCTATGGTGGCATTTACTTACGGACAAACCAAAGATTTATCTGCCAACCCGGGTTCCATCGCAAGTTCTGCTTTTACAGGCAATCCGGTGCAGAGCAATCCGAATAAACCTGAGCTGAGCTATTCTACCTATGACCAACCATATAAGCTAATAGCTCTGTTGACTTACAGGAAAGAATACCTTGGGCATTTTGCTTCTGCCCTTTCTCTCATTTACAATGGTGTACAGGGAGGAGGAGGCAGCAGTAACGAAAGACCTTCCGATGGCAGGTTCTCTTATACTTATGGTGGGGATCTGAATCGTGATGGAATTAGCGGTAATGACTTAATTTATATTCCAAAGAATCAATCTGATATTAATTTAGTCCGGGATCATACCGACGCAAATGATACAAGAACTCCAGATGAAATCTGGGCACAATTGAATGCTTACATCGAACAGGATAAATACCTCAGAAAACACCGGGGACAGATCATGCAGCGGAACGGGGCTGTTACCCCCTGGAACTCCCAGGTTGATCTGAAATTTGTCCAGGATGTATTCATGGATTTTGGCAAAAAACGCAATACGATCGAGTTTAGTTTGGATGTGATCAATTTCAGCAATTTACTTAACCATGACTGGGGTGTAAAAAAGACGATGAACCGGCGTGCTTTGCTAAACTTCGAAGATTTCAAGGGACCAAATGGCACTCCGGAATTCAGTTTTCCTTACTTTGACTCATCTAAAAAACTTCCCTTAACCAGCTCGTTTGGCAACGACGTGAGCATCGCTTCCCGTTGGCAGTTACAGTTCGGGCTAAGGTATATTTTCTAGGTCCCGTTTTCCTTTCAACATATCTCAGGCTGCCATCAGGACTCTTTCAGATGGTAGCCTTTTTTGTTTGATTCCAATGGTTGATAAGATTTTGCAGTCAGAATAAAGCAAAAAAGACCTGAATTCCTCAAATAGCAAAAGATAATTTTATGAAAATCGGGTTGAACACATATTCTTATAACTACAATCAAATCTAGTCCTAATAAAACCCTAATGAAGTCCTAACAAAATATTAGGAAATTCATATTTCCATAAAATGCCAATAGAAAAAAGTGAGTTCATGGTAGCACATAATTGCATGACGCTGAACATTCGATCCATGGCGACAGACAGGTGAGAAGAAATCAATTAAACTAATTTAAACCATGAAAAAAAAGTTAAAGAGTAAACTCTTAAGAGTTTTACTTACAGTATCTCTTGGGCTGCTCCTTTTTACAGGTTGCCAGAAAGACTTGACTAATCCATCTGGCAAAATTTCAGTTAAAGGAAGCTCCGATTTCATCGTTCCCACCTCATTTAATTGGGAAGGTACAGATCCAAATTTTAACTGGATGCCTCAGCCTCCGGGTAAGGACCCGATTCCTACCGTCTGGACAGGAGCCTCTGATATTGATCCTGAAATACTTAAAGACTGTAAAAGTATGGACGGCTGGGTATTGGTATATTCCACATTTACTTACGATATCAACAACTATTCTCAAAATCCCTATTACATTTTATACAATAAATACCGGGGCATCATGAGAGTGTTCTTATATGTTAATTCCGTTTCTGGTATCGCAAATTCAACATATTTACAAGACGGTATTGATTTGAAAACAACTAGTTATTCATTGTTAAATTTTAATGGAGTTGATGTTGCAGACGTATCGCAGAACAAATCAAGATTTGATAAGGCTGAACCTAAACCGGTGAGTGGTCCTCCATTTGCCAACTTGAAATGGTACATGCTGCAATATGAATTTGCTTATGATCCGAATATTGTTGCGACAACAGACGCTCATCCACCTCAATTTTGGTTCTATGTAAATTCAGTGAATATCGACTCGGTAAGGCTCGGCGGCACTCAGCAGGGTACGTTAAATGGCACCATTGGTTCATCTTCTTCTTCAAGTACAAATCTTTTTTCCAATGTAGCAAATACTTTGGGTAAGCCTTTAGGCACAGGGGCACTTGCCGCAGTCGGTAGCAATTTTTTCGAAAATCATTATGATCCAACTTTAGGGCTGGGGTTGACAGGATCGAACAATAATTTGGGATTGTCAAACAGTGTTTTTGAAAGTATTAGAAATGGAGTCAATAGTGCATTATCAACAGCTGCAGGCAATTTACCGGGAGCAATTACCAATATTTTTAGCGCTATTATTGGTGGTAGTAGCGCAACACCTCAAACGGTTAGCTTAAATTTGTCAACTACTATTAATCTCAAGGGAAGTATATCAAGTTCATTTAGTTTTCCTTCTTCTCCTATACCCAACTACATCCCTGGAAGCCTTAAAGACGATGGTACAGGAAATTACAATGTAGTAGGTTATGTTCCTCTGTATAACCAGCCATTAGGTGTATTTAATTTGAAGAATAGACCAATTATAAAAGATGTCAGATGGTTTGATTTTTATCCAATTTGGGACGAATATGGAGAAGAAGATAACGAGGCATTCTATGGTCATGACCAATATACAGTCGACCCGACATCAATTAATATAATATGGAACCCTGCTGTAACAAGTGTTGCTACTATTAGCAATATTCATACGGAAGTAGTCTTAAATGAAGATAATTCACATTGGGCAAATATTCCAGTTATGGGTGGTGGTAGTGGAGGTTCTTCTGGAGGAAAAGAAGAGAAGCTTGGTTCAACGCGTGTTTGGACGGGTACAACACTTACTAGTTGGCTAGATTGCTCATTTCTTGTATTTCCAGATACCTATGTTAGGATATCTTTTAATGTAACACCAAATAATGGAGCTCCTATGTTTACTATAATTAAAACATTTAAAGCCGATGTTAGTACCACTTGGGGTAATGATACTTTTAACAACTAATTAATAGTAAACTACCCCACAAAACCGGGGTAGTTTATTTATATTTTATTATTAATGAATGTTAAGTTTTATTGTATCTGTATAATCATATTAATAGTTTCATTATCTATTAAGGCCCAGTATTCAATCGGATTAGATGGAGGATATTCTTATAATCACTTGAACACAAAAATTTCCAACAGAGGGTTTACCAATAACAAAAATGAAAGTGGTTTCAATGCCGATATGCAAATTAATTATGATTTGTATAATTTTTTAAGATTGAATACCGGTATTAGTTTAACACAAAAGAATTACTCTCTGGTCCGAGATGGTGAATATTTAGGTGAATACGAAACATTTACAAATACCTATTTTCAGATTCCAGTTACTATCCAATTGGAAATTTTCAAAATAAAAGAATTTGAGTTTTCAATTAAAACAGGTTTGTATGGAGCGTATTGGGCCTTTGCTAAAGTAAATGGTGCTATACCAAATATATTTAGCAGTACAGATATTGTCGGAAATAATGGTCAAATTGTTCAATACCTTTCTTTTGTAAAGTATTCTGAAAAATATCAATTCAATAAAACAAAAGACAACCGGTTTGAATTCGGATTGAAAACAGGAATAGGTATAAACTATCCATTTCATAAGAAATATTCTTTATTAGCAGAATTCAATTACGTTCAATCCATAACGGATCAGCAAAAGAGATACATGGTTAATCAAACTCAAAAGTTCAACGAAACCTTTAGCATTTCAGTTGGATGTTTAATAAAGTTAACGAATAAGAAAAAATAATATTACACATGAAGCCAAAACATCTTTTTTTGATAGTTGTATATGTATCACTAACTTTAATCTCTTGCCAAAAAGATAAACTCTTTATTTCAGATACACCTTCAAATTTTAATGAAATTTTTGAGACCTTTTGGAACAAAATGAACGTAAATTACGTCTACTGGGACATTGATACTACCCATTGGGATGAAATTTATATCAAGTATAAACCTATTTTTGCACAATTAGATTTAAATGATACTGCTGATGTGCTAAAATCCGTTACGTACTTCGATGATATAACCAAAGGATTAATAGACGGTCATTATTATATAAGTTTCATCAACCCTTTTATTATTGGCTCATATGCCTATCCTTCTTTAGGAAGAAAGGTTAGACTCTCTCATTATCATTATCCATACTTATATTACTCCATTGATACCAACTATCTTGATCCGAATTACATCTTGGGATCTGATTACAATATGACATACAACGGATACCCTTTGACTGTTCTATATGGTACCATTGATAATCGGATATTATTTTTTTCGGCTACAAGTTTCTCATTGTTTAAATCATATTACTCAAAGACTTCTAGCAATGTCCAGGTTGCTTTGCAAAGCTTTTTCTGCAGGCTTGCCAACATGTCGGAGAATATTAAAGGCTTAATAATAGACGTTCGGGGTAACCCAGGAGGAGACCTTGCTGATTTAAATTTTTTTGTTGGACACTTTATCGAT
>DATBXH010000961.1:0-3201 GCA_036514375.1 Bacteroidales bacterium
CTTTTTAAGGTGGTTGAGTCAAGTAATAAAATTCTAACTTATATAAAGCTTAATATTTACTAAGATAAAGTCAAAAATTATGGCGTATCAATCCCATTAAAGTTTAATAAGATTCAGAAAGAATACATCGTTTTCCCGGATATCCAATTCTTTTGTAAAAGGAATTCCTGCTTTTACCATAATAATATCTTTTGAAATGGGAGACCCATCATTTAGTTTCTTAATTTGTTCCACCTGTATTTTGTTAAGTTGTGTGGGTCTTCCCATGGAAAGATAAGCGGAATACGCATCATTACAACGATAGCCAACCTTGTAAATTTCGAGCGAGTAGTTTCCTTCAGGTACATTTGAAATATTGATATTTAACTTTCCTTTCGTTTTCGAAGGTAAATCGCGTATGTAATAAACCTGGTTATTAACTGAATCCCCAGGGTGAGTATTTGTAAAATCCCAAGCCAATACCTCTATGTTCCCTTTTGAATCTTTGCAAACCCACGACATAGAGTCACTATTTAATAATTCTGTATTTCCCAAACGGTTTAAAAACTGGTAAGAATAAAATACCGGTTTGTTAATTCCCTGAATGGTAAGCATCCCAAATCCACCGTGAAAAGGTGTGAATCGGGGTGCAGATTCCTCAAAAATATCAGTAAAAACCCAATATGACATGGAATTGGCAGCATTACCAACCTGTTTGAGTTTTTCAAGGACATACGAGGCCTCGTGATAACTGTCATGTATTGGGTCGAACGGCGTATAAGACGCACTCCACTCGGTATAATGCAACTCCAGATTTGATTTTGATGATTGTGATATTTCCTTGCGAGACTGAAGCACGTCCCCACTAACGCTCAATGGGTTCTTATCAAGCACTGTTCCTGAATTACCGTATTCATCTAGATAACCTTGCCTCACCCCATACGAGTGGGTGCTTATAAAGTCAAGAGGAAGATTATTCTTAGTACAAAATTCGATCATTTCAGGTTCCCATGCAGCCCCTGCAGTTGCCGGTCCACCTACACGGTAGGCAGGGTTGACGCTTTTTACAGCGTTTGCAGTATATTTATATAACTTAAAATAATCTTCCTGGGTACCGGTCCAGAAACCAGGTGACAGGTTAGGCTCGTTCCATACTTCAAAATACCAGGTTTTTACTTCGTCTGCACCATACCGTTCAGTAAAATGAAGTACCAGGTTCTTAATCAGTTCTGCCCATTTGTTATAATCTTTGGGGGGTGTAACATTTCCTCGCCACCAAAAAATGGTTTCCTTGCCACTCGCCAGGGCCGCAGGCATAAAACCCAATTCAACAAAGGGTTTCATTCCTATACTTTGCAAAAAATCAAATAAAACATCAATATACATGTAATTGTACTCCGGGTTTCCGTTTTTATCTTCTTTGTAAACCCCCATATCGTCAGTTAAAAGACCATGCATACGGATGTATTTGAAACCGCATTCTTTCTTAACATAAGCAAGCTGTTGCTGCCAGTCGGCCCGTAGTCCTTCATTTGCCCTGCCGGCACCGACACATTCCTTGAACATTGTGTTCAGGGTACCTTTCTCCTTGTTAAAATTAATATTTATTACCCTTTCAGTGGATTTCGTCCTTGCATTTTGTGCAGACAGGGAACATGATATTATGCAACTAAAAATGAATAAAAAAAACCGATTCATTAATTTATATATTAGATTTAGAAAATAAACCAAATTTATATTCTATGATCTTTCTGCTTCTTGAAAATAATCTCTAAAATCTTTGGGATTCTATACAATCTTCTATAAAATTGATACTATTCCATGAGATTATATTTATAATATTGAGCAATTGATCAGCTAAGAATAAGCATTTACACACTTTTGGGGATACTCTCAAATGATTAGTGCGTCCTTATACCAATTTACAGGTATATAATACTGATAAATTATCACCGTACATTCATAAGTAGACACATGACACCAATTAACATGCATGTGATCCGGTAGAATTAATTTAAAAATTAGCCTAATTTCATGAGATAATATTTATAAATTGCATCGTTTGCCTTTCCGGCTCTTCATGGTAAAAGGCCTTTGATTATAACTGTCTACTACTAAACCTATAGCAAATGCAATTATCTCAATTTTATAAAAGATCAATTATATATATCGGAATGCTTTTATTTCCTTGCTACAGTTTTTCAGCTGAGCAGGAAAAATTTCTGCATTTCACCGAAGTCGATGGCCTTCCCCGGAACATCACTACCTGTCTTGAACAGGATCAGTACGGTTATTTATGGGTAGGTACAACGAACGGAATTGCACGCTATGATGGAAAGAATTTTTACAGTTATAAGGAATTAACCGGGATTAGCATCATTTATCTTCTTTACGACTCTCACCATACACTCTGGGTTGCTTCGGGTAATGGATTATTTAAATACAACCGGCTGACAAATTACTTTAATCGGGTAACACCCGGTTTTATTACAAAAGTTCAGGAAGATAAGGGTGGCATTTATTTCCTGATGATGTCTTCCGTATATAAAGTGGAGGGTAATAAAATCTTACGTATCTATCAGGGAAATGAACTTTCCGATTTTTGTTTTTCAAAGGAAGGTATTTGGCTGGGAAAAAGTATTGATGGGGTATGTCTTCTTAGCCGGGAAAGCGGTTTTAAAAAAATTACAAGCAAATACCTTATAAACCAACCGGTTAATTTTGTTTCCAAAATTGACAACAATCTCTTTGTTGCACACTATAACGGCCAACTGTATTCCCTTTCAGATAATGGTAAATTGGAGCAAATTGAAATTCACAGCCACTACTTTTTAAAAAAAATTACAAAAGTAGGTAATGAATTTTGGCTTGCCACAGATGGTAACGGCATTGTTATTCTTGACAAAAACCTCCATTTTTCAAGAATTATGAACAGAAACATAACCACGGATGCTTCGATTAACAGTAACAGCATTTACGATATTTACTGCAGTAAGAATAATGAGATTTGGGTTGCTTCGTTTGGTGCAGGTCTCACCTGTATTTTATCCGATAATTTGTTGTTTAAAAATATACTACCGGAAAAAGGGAATGATAATTCACTGATTGCCAACGAAGGAGTATCGTTATACGTTAAAAAACCGTTCATTTATTTTGGAACTAATTATGGCTTGTCGGTCTGGAATGAATACACTCAGAAGTTTAAAAACCTATCCAGTGGAA
>DATBXH010000962.1:0-4389 GCA_036514375.1 Bacteroidales bacterium
CGCAAGTATTCTGGTTTGGAGCCAAGGGTAAATGGTTTCTGATTTACCAGAGTGGTTTGGGAGCGTCTTTTTCAACAAATACTGATGTGGGAAGCCCAAGCGGATGGACAGCCAATAGGGCCATGGGTTTTACTGACGGAATTGATTTCTGGTGCATCTCAGACGGAACGAATGTTTATTGTTTTTATTCGGCTCAGGACGGCTCTCATACCATCAAAAGGCGTAGTACCACTGTTTCGGATTTTCCTTATAACTGGTCATCGCCAACAGTGGCTGCAACCAATACGTTCGAGGCTCCGCATGTTTACAGGAACAAAGCCGATGGCAAGTACTACATGATGGTAGAGGACTTGGGAAGATACTTCGAACTTTGGACTGCAACCAGCCTGGGAGGAACCTGGACTCAAGTCGCCGAAAAATGGGCTGCAAAAAGTAACCTGACTGAAACAGCTGAGCATTGGACAGATCAGGTTTCACACGGAGAAATCCTTCGCTCGGGCACTGATGAGTTTTTGGAAATAACAAATATTAACCATTGCGATATCCTGATACAAGGTGTTGTGAATGGCAGCTATGAAGATTATGGAAGTATACCTTACAATCTCGGATTGATTCACAATTATTAAACGATGAGTATAAACAGCTATAGAAATTGTAGTGTCCAAGTTTTAGTTGTAGTAGTTAGTAGTAGATTGGAACCGCCTTTGCGCAAGCAGGGCGGTTCTTTATCTGATTTTATTGTAAATTATGCCGGCAGTATTTCACATGGCTTCATATAAATTTTAATCACGAAGAGAATAAAAGAACTGGTTGCATTCCTTGCTTTTATTTTATTTCTAACCCCTAACCATTCAAATGCACTAAAAAACACACAGCGATAATGGAGACGGTACCTTTACAAACCCGGTTATATATGCTGATTTCCCGGATATCGATGTAGTCAGGGTCGATTTGGTATAGTTTGGATAACAAAATATTTACACCGCCGGGGAAAAAATTGTCAATGAGGTTTAGTCTTACTATTTTTACAGGAAACAAGTTTTGTTTTTTTAGTTATATTACAAAGAGAATAGGAGGATATGTTGATTTTGACTGGTTTGGTTTTGCATTTTCTTTCTTCAATTCCATCCCGGCCAAAAATTTCATCATTCTTAAACATTTTAAAACCGATACATCAGATTGAATCATAATGAATATGAAAGGTTTCATCATTGTTTTTATTTTGGTTTTTCCGGCTCGTTTTCTTCAGGCTGAAGACGGGCATAATCTCTGGCTTCGCAGTAAAAGCACAGGACAGGTAAATGTTGTTTGTAAAAAGGGTTCGCCTACCCTTCTTATTGCCAAACAGGAATTGGAACAGGGTTGGCGGGGAAAGCCCGGAGCATCGGTTGATTTAACCATTAAGAAAGACAAAGCGATCAAAGGCGATGGCTTTAAGTTGACATTAAATGGGGTACAAGCCAATACCGATCTTGGTATTTTATATGGTGTTTATGAGCTTTTGCGCCGTCAGCAGACCGGACAACCTATTCAGGAAGAAATCAGCAACCCTTCCTATGAATACAGGATTCTGGATCATTGGGACAATCTTGATGGCTCCATAGAACGCGGATATGCAGGTCATTCCATATTCTGGCGAAAAGGAACGGATGCTTATCGTGTAACGGATCAAGATAAGAAACGGTGGGAGGAATACGCACGTGCCAATGCATCTGTAGGAATTAACGGGGCAGTCCTTAATAATGTGAACGCTTCCCCATTAATGCTTACAACTGAATGCCTCAGCAGAGTAAAGGCTATTGCGGAAATACTGCGTCCATACGGTATTAAAACATTTCTTTCTGTGAAATTTACCTCACCTGCTTTAATTGGAGGATTGAAAACATCCGATCCGTTGGATCCGGAAGTGATCAAATGGTGGAAAAATAAAGTGAAAGAGGTTTATAGTATAATCCCTGATTTTGGAGGCTTCCTGGTAAAGGCTAACAGCGAAGGACAGCCTGGACCTCAGGATTATGGTCGCACTCATGCCGATGGGGCTAATATGCTGGCCGACGCCCTTAAACCTTTTGGAGGGATTGTCATGTGGCGCGCCTTTGTCTATAGTTCAACTGATCAAGATCGGGCTAAGCAGGCATATGGGGAATTTCTGCCGCTCGATGGCAGATTTCGGGATAATGTAATTATTCAGGTTAAAAACGGGCCTATCGATTTTCAGCCACGCGAACCATTCAGCCCTCTTTTTGGTGCCATGAAGAAGACTTCCGTGATGCCCGAATTTCAAATTACACAGGAATACCTTGGACAGGCAATTCACCTGGTATTTCTTGCTCCAATGTGGGAAGAATGTTTACAAAGCGATACTTATCAGCAGGGAGCCGGTAGTACTGTCGCCCGCTGCACGGACGGAAGCATTTATCCGCAAAAATATACGGCCATTGCAGGTGTTTCTAATATAGGTTTAGATACAAACTGGTGCGGACATCCCTTCGCACAGGCAAACTGGTATGCTTTTGGACGTCTGGCATGGAATAATAAGCTGACTAGTGAGAAAATTGCCGATGAATGGATTAAGCTTACGTTTTATCAAATACCTTCGGGTAATAGCGGTCCCCCTGTTTTTTCAGCCGGTTGGCAGGAGCATTTTCTCGCTCCTGTTAAAAAGATGATGCTTGATAGCCGCGAGGCTGCCGTAAATTATATGATGCCGCTTGGGCTGCATCATATTTTTGCTGCGGAACATCATTATGGGCCTGGTCCATGGTGGGCTCCCAAAGGGGTGAGAAAGGACTGGACTCCTCCTTATTATCATCAGGCCGATACGCTGGGTATTGGTTTTGATCGTTCTAAAACCGGAAGTAATGCCGTCAGTCAATATCACGAGCCTCTTTGCTCACAGTTTAATGATGTGAAAACCTGTCCTGAAATTTATCTGTTGTGGTTCCATCATCTTTCCTGGAATTATAAAATGAAAAGCGGGCATACCCTGTGGGAGGAAATGTGTTACCATTACGATACGGGTCTGCAGCAGGTCCGGCAATTTCAGAAAATCTGGGACGAAGTTCAGCCTTATGTCGATCCCGAACGGTTTGCTGCAGTTCAAAGCAAACTCCGTAACCAGTGCCGAAACGCCCAAATCTGGAAAGACGCATGTCTGTTATATTTCCAACAATTTAGCCGTACACCCATTCCCTATGATATTGAACGTCCGGTTAACGATTTGAACGACATCATTGAAAATGATATGAAAAAGTTGTAAATAAATTGCCTCTGTGCCGGTTTATCTCCATAGGGCCATTTGCAGCATGTTTGCTGACATTCACGGGTAATAGAAACTGCAATGAAAAGATCTAAGTTGTATCAAAAATCTTCTATGGAACAAAATAGCATGAGCCGGCGACACTTTGTGAAGCTAACCGGTATTTCTGCGGTTGGAATATCTTCGTTGGGTTACTTTAATTTCAACGTAAAAAGAGTTTCCATGGTGAGAGACCCGGCCGACCCGATAGCTGCATCCCAACCTTCCATGTGGGCCGCGAAAGAGTTGGAGGATTCACTGACGTCAGGAGGAATTAATGTTCACCAATGCGATCAGATTTCTCAGGCCGGAAGCGGTGATTTTATCATTGTAATAGCCGGCTCGGATTCTTCCCAGGCTCGTCAACTGCTTAGCATTGCAAAGACAAATGTCCCTGCCGTTCCTGAAGCACTTGGTTTGATACCGGTAAATGCAGAAGGTAAACAAGTCCTGCTGGCCTGTGGACATGATGTCCGGGGGCTCGTTTATGCCTTGCTGGAACTTGCAGATCGTGTTCAATGCTCAGATCAGTCTTCCTGTTCATTGAATATTCAAAGACCTGTAATTGAACAGCCTGCCAATACCATCCGTAGTCTCAACAGACTTTTTGTTAGTGAGGTTGAAGATAAACCCTGGTATTACGACCGCGCAATGTGGAAACAATATCTGACCATGGCTGCTTCCCAACGTTTTAATCGCTTTAATTTAAGTTTGGGAATTGGGTACGACTTTCTTCAAAATGTAACTGATGCGTATTTCCTTTTTGCTTATCCGTTCTTTTTGTCTGTTCCGGGATACAACGTACGGGTGCCGCAATTGACCGATGCTGAACGCGATAAGAATCTTGAGATGCTGAAGTTCATCAGCGGGGAAACCGTTGCCCGGGGACTTCAATTTCAGTTGGGAATCTGGATGCATGGATATGAATGGATCAAAAGTCCGAACCCGAACTACACCATCGAGGGGCTTACGCACGAAACCCATGGTCCGTATTGCCGCGATGCCATTCGACAACTGTTACAGGCTTGTCCGGCCATCAGTGGAGTAACCTTCAGGATACACGGCGAAAGTGGTGTAAGTGAAGGTAGTTA
>DATBXH010000963.1:0-7283 GCA_036514375.1 Bacteroidales bacterium
CCGGCACTCGCAACCGTATCTGTAAAACTTGCTGAAATAACAACTAAGCTGAATGAAGTAAAATCGAACCTATCAGAGGCTCAGATTCAAAAGCTGGATGATCTGAATAAAAAATTTGAAAAAGATATAGAGTCGCTTAAACAATAGTTAATAATTGGGGATCTAAAGCTATTCCGGGTGGAATTATAAATGCATATCTATGCATCATGATTCATACCGGAATAGCTTATTCTTACTTTTCATAGCTTCCCTGAATCTATGACTAAACAAGGCTATTTACTTTTAAATCTCATTTTTGCCGGCATTATCCTGGCAATTTTTGTTTATTCAGGAATTTATAGTCCTGAAAAAAATAATCATCCGGTTAAATGTATTCATGAAGAACTGTTAGGTGGGAAATGCCCTACCTGCGGCATGTCCAGAAGTTTTTCAGCGATTGTTCGCGGGCGGATTGATGATGCTGTTCAATACCAGCAAAACAGTATTCCGGTTTTTTCATTTTTTCTGATTCAGTTTATTTTAAGGTTAACAGTTGTTGTTCTGCTTCTAAAAACAAGGATTCAACTAAAGATCCTTACGAATGTCGACATTACAGTCTCTCTTCTGCTTTTCATTCTTACATTCAGAAACCTTATTTTACAAACGATTTATATTTTTTATAAAATGCTGTTAACTGGTAATATTACCTAAGGCAATTCATTATATGTGAGTTATCTTTAATGGTATTAATTTTAAATTTGTACTACCTTTGTAGCTCCTAAAAACTAGTTTACCTCAATGGCCGATATTATTAAGCTTTTACCCGATTCAGTTGCTAACCAGATAGCTGCCGGTGAAGTAATTCAACGTCCTGCCTCAGTGGTAAAAGAGTTGGTTGAGAATGCTGTGGATGCTGGTAGCTCAGCCATTGGTATTTATATTAAAGACGCTGGACGAACCTCGGTTCAGGTAATCGACAATGGTTGCGGATTGTCTGCAACAGATGCCAGAATGGCTTTTGAACGTCATGCAACGTCAAAGATTCGCGATGCAAAGGATCTGTTTTCCATACGCACCCTTGGTTTCAGAGGTGAGGCACTTGCTTCTATTGCAGCTATTGCTGAGGTCAAGTTACGTTCAAAACGAATTGGCGACGAATTGGGAACTGAAATTGATATTGCGGCTACCCAGGTTGTGCATCAGGAACCGGTAAATTGCGCTGAAGGTAGCAATTTTCTTGTCCGTAATCTCTTTTACAACACTCCGGCACGTCGCAAATTCCTTAAAGCCAACACTACAGAATTAAAACATATTATTAATGAATTCCAGCGTGTGGCGCTGACTCATCCTGAAATTGAGATATCGTTACATCATAATGGGGTTGAAATTTATAACCTTCCTGTCAGTAATTTCCGCCAGCGCATTTGTAACGTATTTGGTAAAAGCATGAATCAATACCTGGTCCCTATTAATGCTGACACCTCTATTGTTAAGATATCAGGATTGGTAGGTAAACCGGAAGCAGCAAAAAAAACTGCGGGGGAACAATTTTTCTTTGTAAATCAGCGCTATATCCGGCATCCGTTTCTCCATAGAGCAGTTATCAAAGCTTTCGAACAGCTTCTGCCAGCTGATGCTTTACCAACCTATTTTATTTATTTTGAGATTGATCCGGAATCAATTGATATTAATATACACCCAACCAAAACCGAAGTTAAATTTGAAGACGAACAGAGTATTTTCCAAATTCTGGTTGCATCTTTAAAGGAGGCGCTTGGAAAGTTCAATATCGTCCCTACCCTCGATTTTAATATTGATACATCCATTGAAATTCCAGTATTACGAAAGGGAGAGGATGTCAGGCAGCCGTCAATTGACGTTAACCCCAACTACAACCCTTTTGATGAAGACAAAAGTTCCTCACAACCCTATTATAAATCCTCCTTCCAGGAAGCTGACAAGTTAAAACAATGGGAAAGACTTTACGAAGGGCTGATTCCTGGTATTTCATCTCCATCCGAAGATGGGAAAGAAGAGCATCAGCAACCATTATACCAAGAAGATGAGAGAAATATCAATACTTCAAATTTGAGTTCATTCCAGTTCAAAAATAAGTTCATCTTAACACCAGTGAAATCCGGATTGATGATCATCGATCAAAAAAGGGCCCATGAGAGGATACTGTTTGAACGATACATGAATATGATAAATAATCACAAGGGGTTGGTTCAGCGAAGCCTTTTTCCTGAAATAATAGAATTGACTATTCCTGAAATGAATTGTTTAAAAGAAATATTTGATGATGTTTATGCACTCGGTTTTGATTTGACACCTACAAGTGAAACAAAAGTCCAGGTAAACGGGTATCCTGCAGATGCTGCTACTGTCAATCCTGTCGTTTTATTACGTGGAATTATAGAAGCTTGTATGAACGACACTTCAGATATCGAAAAAGAAAGAAAAGAACAAATTGCGCGGGAAATGGCCCAAGCGGCTTCCATTCCCTATGGAAAACAGCTTTCTCCCGAAGAGATGAAAGATCTGGTTGATAACCTTTTTGCTTGCAGCATGCCTAATTTTTCACCTTCCGGGAAGAACGTCATCAGTATTTGGAATTTGGATGAAATAGAAAAACGATTTTAATAAATAGATCATGCTTGGAGGTAGATTTTCAATGTTTGGTGGTACTCCACCCGTTGTAAAGAATTTGATTTTAATAAATGTTGTAATGTTATTGGCAACATATGTCTTAGATTTACAATTTAATGGTTATGCCACAACGCATTTTGCATTATTTTATTTTGAGTCTCCTTATTTTAAACCAATGCAATATGTTACTCATATGTTTATGCATGGAGGCATTACTCATTTGTTTTTCAATATGTTCGCCCTTTGGATGTTTGGCAGGGTTCTGGAAAGTGTGTGGGGTAGCAAACGTTTCTTTATTTACTACATCATCACCGGATTGGGTGCTGCAGCTCTGCATACCTTTGTTAATTATCTTCATTATTCTCATATTCAGTCTATTGTTACTGCATTCTCTAATAACCCAACTCCCGATTTGTTCGAAAGTATACTTAGAAATGATTTTTTTAAAACTGTAAGTCCAGATTTTATTCAAAGCTGGACGAATAATCCTGGTGATACTTCATACGCTCATGCGGCTGTAAACAAATTGAGAGAAGAGTATACATATCTTATAAATATTCCTACCGTAGGTGCATCTGGTGCAATCTTTGGGGTTTTGTTGGCCTTTGGCATGCTATTCCCTAATACGGAATTAATGTTACTGTTTCCACCTATCCCTATTAAAGCAAAATGGTTTGTTACAGGGTATGGGGCAATTGAACTTTATCTGGGATTAACTCAACCCGGTAGCAATATTGCCCATTTTGCGCATCTTGGAGGCATGCTTTTCGGGTTTTTCTTAATTAAATATTGGAATAGTAAGCGAACAAATTTTTATTAAATTTCGTTAGAAATTAAATTTTGCTGTTTATGGCGGGGATTATTCAAGAGCTAAAAGATTTATACAAAAACGGCGGAGTACTTATCAGGCTTATTTTCATTAATTGCGTTATATTTTTGATAGTAAATCTGATATTTCTTTTTTCAGGTCAGCCACTTTTCTACTTCATGGATTACTGGTTTTCTCTGCCATCAAATCCTACCGATATTTTAAGCAAACCTTGGACTCTAATTACATATATGTTCTATCACCGGGAGATTTTGCATATTCTATTTAACATGCTGAATCTTTATTGGTTTGGAAAAATTTTCCTGATGTATTTTGACGAAAAGAAACTGGTTGGTCTTTATTTTCTTGGAGGCATTGCCGGCGGCATCTTTTATGTGTTGTTTGCCAATATCTTTCCATCAGTCTTTGGTTCTGGTATTTTAATGGGCGCCTCTGCAGCAATTATTGCTATCATGTTTGCCGCCGCCTTTTATATTCCGGATTTCAAGTTGTTTATGGTTTTTATAGGCCAGGTGAAATTGATTTACATTGCTATCTTCTCTTTATTTCTTTACGTGGTTATGATAGCATCGTCCAAGAATGCAGGAGGTAATCTTGCCCATTTAGGAGGTGCTTTCATTGGTTATCTCTGGATTAAACAGTACAAGCAAGGGATTGACCTTACTAAGGGTGTTAGCTGGTTGTTCAGCCTCTTTAAAGGGCTGTTTACAAGGAAAAAACTAAAAGTTTCTCACAAACGTCCACCGATTGATGATTTGGAATATAACAGACAAAAAAACGTCAATCAGAAGGAAATTGACAGGATACTTGATAAGATTTCAAAAGGTGGATATGAAAGCCTTTCGAAATCAGAAAAAGACACTCTATTTAAGATGAGCAATAAACCCAATTAGTTGAAACATCTGTTATCTAAAATATTCTTCAGGATTAATATTGTTGCAGCTGCTCTTTTAGGGTTTTCGTATCTTTCTGTTTTCATCAGTCCCCAGTACTTTTGGCCAATTGCTTTTTTTGGATTGTTATATCCTTTCCTTGTTCTATTAAATCTGATTTTTGTTATTGTTTGGGCCTTTCGACTGAAGCCTCAGGTTTTTCTGTCGTTGATTACTATTGCTATTGGATGGACATTTATTATCCGGTATGTACAATTCGAAATTCCATTTATAAAGAAAAAAGAAGTCTCTATCTCGTCGAATTCCTTTAAAATATTGACATTTAATGTCAGGCTATTCAACCGATATAATTGGGCCAAGGATCCGGAAACCAGTCACGAAATATTTTCCTTTATTGAAAAGGAAATGCCTGACGTCATTTGTTTTCAGGAATTCTTCACAAGGAGTAAAGGAGAATTATCTGAAGAAGAAATTATCAAACATCTTAAAAATACAAAGTTTCACCACATCAAATATTCCTTAACCAGGACCGGAACATCGGGTTTTGGCATCGCAACTTTTAGCCGGTTCCCTATCGTAGGAATGGGTGAAATCCTTTTTACAAAAACTTATAATCTTTGTATTTACACCGATATGGTCGTTCACGGCGATACTATCAGAATTTATAATAACCATTTGCAATCCGTGCGATTCCTTAAACAGAATTACGCTTTCATCGATACACTTAAAATCAGATATAGCCAGGAAGAAATAAACGGAATACTGGATATTACAAACCGGCTGAAGTGGGCTTTTGAACGCCGAGCGACACAGGCCGAAGCAATTGCTGCCCATGTCAAACGATCCCCATATCCTGCAATTGTTTGCGGAGATTTTAACGACTCACCCGTTTCGTATACTTACCAAACCATGAATAAAAACCTTAACGACGCTTTTGAAGAAGCCGGAACTGGTATTGGAAATACGTACCTTGGAAAATTCCCCTCATATCGAATTGACTATATTTTGCTCAATAAGAAATTCAAAGTGTATAACTTCTTCACGCCCAAACTTAATCTTTCGGATCATTACCCGGTACTTTGCAGGTTATCAATTAACTAAACCATCCCGCGATCTTCGTTATACCTCTCATCATCGACATAAATTATTTGACGAATGTTAAATTACTGTTAATAAAAATATTGAATCAATCTGAATTTATTTGTAGCTTTAAACTAACTTGCATTCATTAAATTAATAGCCATTTCTGCTCACATCATCCTGTATGACTCTGGCTCAGGAACAAAAATTGGCAACATATCTTAAATTCCAGGAACATCTTTCTCAAAATCCGGAAGCGCTCGAAAACTATCCCCATTTGAAACCTCTTTATGAGGTCTTTAATCAAAGACTATCATTAATCATAAAAACTAAACAAATGCTAGATGACTGCGTTCAAAACAAAGCTTTAAGGGACGATTTGATCAATGTTGCTGCATCATTATCCCGTAAAATAACATCTTTTGCCCTGCTGGAGGATATTACTGAACTTCAGGGATTGGGATTTTCCACCCATGAATTAACGGAAAATGACGACTTGCATTTACTTAAAATTTGCGAGACCTTATTATGCAAATGTGAAGATTTTCTCAACGATTTGGCTGATTATGGAATCAATGACGTAGCGTTAAAAGAATTTCGTGACCAAACTGATCAATTTAAAACATCTGTTTATAATAAAGAGATGTCTAACAACCTGGTAAACCAGACTTTTAATGAGTTCTCGAACCTTTTTAAAGAGACAGATGAAATTTTTGAAGGGAAACTGGATACGATCATTACCGAAAATTCTTCAAAACAATAACGCCGATTTTTAAGCCACAGGGGCTTTTTATCGTACTGCTAAAATCCCTTTTTTTCTTATCTTTCGGTTTCTTTCTTACTAATAATTTAAAAACAAAAATTTATGAGATTTAGATCCACAGCTTTTCTGTTAGCAATAGTTTTGCTATTTGCATGTCAATCAAAACCTAAGCTTTCTATTTCAAAACAAGCCTGGGGCAGTACTGACAATAAAGAGGTTTCACTTTACACACTTACCAATGCAAATGGTATGGTAGTTAAAATTACCAACTATGGTGGCATTGTTACAAAAATAATGGTACCTGATCGTAACGGCAAAATTGAAAACATCGCTTTGGGATTCGACAGTCTAAGCCAGTATACAAAGGAACAATATAAAAAAGCTTGTCCTTATTTTGGCGCACTTATTGGCCGGTATGGAAATCGTATTGCCAAAGGTAAATTTACGTTGGATGGAAAGGAATATACCCTGGCAATCAATAATGCCCCTAATACGTTGCATGGTGGTATAAAAGGCTTTGACAAGGTAGTCTGGGATGCTGCCGAAATAAATGGTACCGATTCTGTTGGTCTGGCACTGACTTACGTTAGCAAAGATATGGAAGAAGGGTATCCTGGAAATTTCACAGCTAAAGTAACTTATGTGCTTACTAATAAAAATGAACTGAAACTTTATTACGAAGCTGAAACAGATAAACCTACCATCGTAAATCTGACACATCACAGCTATTTCAACTTATCAGCCTGCAAAAATGATATTTTAAATCATGAATTAACCATATTTGCTGATTCAATTACACCCGTTGATTCTACGTTGATTCCGTTAGGAACCATAGCTCCTGTAGCTGGAACCCCATTTGACTTTACAAAACCCCACAAAATTGGAGAGCGCATTAATGAAGTAAAAGGAGGATACGACCATAATTTTGTACTCCGTAGGAGTGGTCTGGGACTTTCACTGTCATGCGAACTGCTTGATTCCACTTCCGGCCGTTTTATGGAGGTTTACACAACCGAGCCCGGAATTCAGTTTTATTCAGGTAATTTCCTCGATGGAAGTTTAATCAACAGCGACGGTGTAGCCCTGAAAA
>DATBXH010000964.1:0-2115 GCA_036514375.1 Bacteroidales bacterium
TAAACTAAATGACAGTGCAAACATATTTAAATATTGTCATATTTGCAACACTTTTGTTGAAAAAGCAAAGGATGCCCAAACCTTAGGTTTATCTATTTTTTTAAATTTGTAAAAAAATAAATAATGGAGCTGTCCATAACAACGCCGGCCTTGTTTTTTTCAGCAATTTCATTGCTGATGTTAGCTTTTACAAATCGTTTTCTGGCTCTTGCCCAGGTAGTTCGTAATCTGCATGCTCAATATAAGGAAAAACCCTCAGAGATTATTTTCGGCCAAATTCAGAACTTACGTAAAAGGCTTCATCTGATTCGTATCATGCAGATAGCCGGCATTACAAGTCTTTTGCTATGTGTTCTTTGTATGTTTCTGATTTATATACATCTAATGGTAGTTTCGGAAGTAATTTTTGGCATTGGTATGATTCTCCTTATTATTTCCCTTGCGCTGTCCATTTGGGAGATAAATATCTCTGTGAGAGCTTTGGATTTGCATCTTTCCGATGCCGAAGATATAGAAAAGAAGAGCCATGAGTGAAGAGCTTGTTCCTGATTCTGCAAGGCTTATAAAGTTGGCGCACGCTAAAATGCCCTTTGGAAAATATGAAGGACGCTACCTTTCCGAACTACCTGATGCTTATCTGGTATGGTTCAAACAAAAAGGATTTCCCAAAGGCGAATTGGGACGTATGTTAATGGAGATACACGAAATAAAAATGAATGGTTTGGAACCTTTGTTACGAAAAATCAGGGTTCAATACAAAGAAAACAAATAATTTACACAATTGAAGAATGCTTTTTCAGGCAGTTTCAATAACCAGAAGGACAATATTGATTAATATCCAAACACCCACACAGGCAATCATTCTGATAAGCATGCGGGGATCCTTAAATTTTAGCACCATCAGATTGATTATTGATTCAGTGAAGGATTTATTCCGTAGCCTCTGCATATTCATGGAATTGAAAGGGTAATTTTGTTATTGTCTCAAATTCGCGACCAACATCGTAACCATCATCATCACCTTCTTCATAATACCAAGCTACGGAAACATTTTTTATATAAGGGTTCTCTTTAATCAAATGAAAAAAAGTATACATTTCCTTTGAACTGCTTGTATTCATATATTCAAGCCGAATTTCAATTGTAACGGATTCTGCCGTACAATTTTTAATCCATTCGAGTACAGGAGTATAAAAATTCACAGGATTCTCGGGGAGTGAACGACCTTCGATAAATATTTGGCCGTTCGGATATAATCGTATCCTCGGCGTACCTTTGGTCTCATCTATTAATAAGGCTTCCATATCATGAATTTTATACGGGTTTTATAAACTCTTTTTTACGTTATAACGTGCTAAATCAAATTTTGATTCACGAGTTTGATGACAGTGCCTTTTTTTTTGACCAAATTCAAAATTTAATAAATCAATTTTAAAGAAACTGATTTTAAATAAGTTATAAATAGTAAAATATTGGGGTTCTAAATAGTTTTCAAATAGTTAATAATTAATAATATAAGTATCCGTTTTTCTTACCTGATTTCTGATTCATTAAAGAAATCTTTATACAGCATTAGCAATTTATACTGTTTATAATCATCCCGTATTCCCGATAGCGTTAGCAATCGCATTAATACTTTTAAGAATTTCAAGCAAAGTTGCCTCTGCTTTAGCTGTATCTCCTCCCACTTTTGATTGTCTCCACTTTTTGAGTAATTGAACCTGATAACGGTGCAAAGCCTCCAATGGCTGTGCTCTTAGCATTGTAGAATAAAAATGGTTTTGCCGTCTCGCTTCCATAGGCCTTTCAATCAAAATGTTCATTATTTTCTGAACTTTATGAAGTTCATCGGTAATCATTTGCAGAACGGTTCTCCGGCATTCTTCATCTTCCACCAGCGAAGCGTAAAGGTTCATGATTTGTTCGTCAGTAGCAGCAAGACTTGTATCGATATTTGTGAATATATAACGGATAAACACGTCATATTTTACCATTTTTTTCAGCCGGTCAAATTTCTTCGGGAATTGCTCATTTAGTTCCACAAGTGCCGTACCAATGCCATACCAACTTGTGATATTATAACGAGTCTGGCTCCAGCTAAAAACCCAGGGAATA
>DATBXH010000965.1:0-4891 GCA_036514375.1 Bacteroidales bacterium
CTAGCCAGCCAATAAAAAATCGTTTTTTCATGAGGGTAAGTTCAGTGGATAAAAAATTCCTGTCAGTGGCACTGGTTGAGAATAATAGTTTACTCGAATACTTTTGCATTCAGAGTACCCGTTTATCCTAAAATCTCAAAAAATTCCATAACAATCGGCAGGAAGAATTGTTTGGCTGCGGTTAATCCCTGCATCTTATGAGATATTATAAGACACAACTTCTTTTTCCAAACCAGGATAATGCTCCAAATTCTGAGAAAGAAGATTATATGCCGATTGGTCACCTATGACACCCATCATGGCTTTGAGTTTCTGTAAATAAAGATTTTTCTGGTGAGCCTGTTCCAGTTTCTGTTGTTGATGATTCTTCTTATCCTTTTTTGGCATTGTCAAAGGCTTTAGTTAGCGTCATCACTCAGGTTTTCAGTAGATAAACTGAATCATTTTTGTTCATATAACCATAACTTTGGAAACAACAATCCTATTATCTATTGAATTGGATGACGCTGAAATACGTATATTATTCAATACGCTCTATTAACGGTTTGTTTTTCCGGTATAAATGACTGCCTTTAATGACAGCATGAATGGAAAGGCCGAATGTGAATGCCGGCAATATATATTTCAGGCCTAAATTTTTAGGTTTTCGTGGCGGCTCTCCGGGGTCAAATATTCCTCCCAACTGTTTGACATTGTTGTAATAATTCAAGTCCATCCTATAGGTCTGCATTTTATAGTTGTTATTCAATGCAACCACTGTAAATAATATAGAAGAAAACAATAGGCCTCCTATTCCGCAGGGTATTAACCTCCTGCCTTTTTGATAATCCGTCCCCGGAGGCGTCAATAGCCACTTTTGATTCTCAAAACCAGGGTTTATGTTGAATTTTATTTTATTTGTATAATAATTGTCTTTCATGACGAGAACTATTGGTTTATTCCTTTCGAGATAAGCCGTGTCTGGAGCATTCATAAAGAAATCATCCCTGGTTAGAATTCCCTGTTGACTGACAAAATGCTCACCGTCATATCCTTCGGTTTCGATATCACCTAAATAAATCTCCTTGTACAGCGGGATGGTTTGATTTGCCCTTGTTTTGAAAATGACCCTCACTTTTGAAGTATCCTGGGAATACGTCTTTAAAAATAAAGACATGAAAAGAACGGAAATAAGTAAATGTGTTTTCATGGCCGGAGTTTTTAGTATTCATGTACAATAGTTTGAAATTCAATTTATCATAGTACAAATTTCGTACCAAACTGTCATAACATTTCAGGGATGGATGTCAGAGAATCAGCGTAAAACTCAGCCTGATTTTATTTAGTTTTGGTTTGATGGTTATCTTTACTTACCCTTATAAGGAATGGTAAACCGAAACGTACTACCAACCTCGACCTCGCTTTCTGCCCAGATTTTTCCTTTGTGTTTCTCCACAAATTCCTTACAGAGCAATAAACCTAGTCCTGATCCGGGCTCACGCGCGGTACCTTTGGTGGTGATATGTTCCTCGGCTTTAAATAACCTGTGAAGGATTTCGGGTTCAATGCCTATACCTGAATCGCGAACACTAATTTCAATATAACTGTGAAGGAGTTTCGTGCTAATTCTGATCATGCCACCGGGATTGGTGTATTTGATAGCATTAATGACCAGATTACGTATAATGGTTCGTATCATATTCCGGTCTGCATGAATGATCAAAGATGAGGTTTCCTCGAGATTAATGCTGATTTGCTTGTTTTCCGAAATTGAATTGATTAAGGCAACTTCATCTGAAATTAAATCCCGGATATTTAATTCTTCGGGAGCAAACATTTCTATTCTTCCCTGCGATTTAGCCCAATCCAGCAGGTTCGACAATATCCCGTTCATTTGAATAGACGATTGCTTGATATACCCGGCAAATTGTTTACTTTTTTCTATCTCCTGACTGTCAATATTCTTAGTTAGCAATTCGCTAAAACCCTCGACTATATTAATCGAACTTTTTAAATCGTGAGCAATGATGGAAAGCATTTTATCCTTGATCGAAAGCTGCTTTCTAAGGTCCTCGGCAAGCCGTATGTTAATCATGATAATGAAACCGTAAGTCAGCACAAGCTGTAACCCGCTTAGTAGTACAAAGAACGAAACATTGGCGGTAGTCATCGACATAAAGTCCTCATAAGAAAAAGAATATCTCCGGTACGCTCTGTATAGCATTAAAGCGCCATATGTAAAACTCACCAGTGCATTTGCTCTGAAAACAAAGTTTAAATACTTTTCAGACGGGTTAAGCAATTCAAAAAATGTATAGAAAGCACAGGCTGCGTACAAAAAGGAATTGATAGCCATTCGGAGACCTGGCTCGCTTTGCCAGAAAGTAAAGAAAGTAATTTGTATGATCGATAGTAATGGCAGCGCAATAATGAAACCATAATTTATTTTTTTTCCTTTGAATTCCCAGATTCCAATTAAAAAACAACACTGTCCGGCAATGATTAACAGATTAAATAAAATCAGGTTAATATATAAATGTGGTTTCGGAAAGAATGAAATTGTTACCAGACTTGCAGACAAAGCAAAGCAGCCGATTGCCCAGGAAACAATGCCTTTAATATAATCCGACTTTCTCTTTAATCTTAGCAGGAGGAGACCCAGTATGAACGATAATATTGCTACTACGACGATGACCGGCCTTAGATCAAAATTTACCATAAACAACGAATTAAATTATACAGCCAAATTCCTTTTCTCTAACATTTAAAGGTAAATCATATTTTGAATTATGGCAAACCGGAATAAGGAAACTTAGTGTGCTGGCTATTTTATTTTCTACTTTGACAGATTACAAAAAATCAATCTTTTTGGACTTTTTCTTCAGGAAAGACCAATCCCGACTGGTTTAATATCAAATCAGTCGGGTTTGACATCCGGTCCATCGAGTTTGATCTTTTTTGAGTCTATCCTAAGGAAAAATTTCTTTAATGACCTAACCCCCAATTCCTGCCCCAGTCGTGTAGGGATTTAGGATGAGGTGTTTGAAATAGTTATATCCTAATATATCTTTTTAGCTACGAGCGGCGATTTGAGATTAACCCAAAAGATGTGAACAGGCTCATTCACATCACAGGTTCCGTTTTTATTGACGTCCTGCCTGGCAAAGATGTACATCGCATCATTTTGCGAGTCATATTGGGAACGGATCACTCCATAATCCGGCGGTATCAGCTGAATTTTGACATTGCTGCCTGCATCAAAATAATAAAAGCGTCTCAGATCCTTACGGTTGATGAACGAGTCCTTGTTGGTATCCTCATCGTATACCGACAGTAAATAATAGTCGCGGTTAATGGGCTTTTTATTTAATGAATCCTGGTTGAAGGACGGATAATATAATGTTTTAACCAATACCGGGTGATGAAAAAGAAAATTAAGCTTTTCGGTTTTCAGATCATAATGTGCAATGTTCAGCAGGTTATAGCCATAAAGAATATCGATACCCGGCATAAAGTGTTCTTCCCGTCCGGTTTCAGTGCCATCATCGTAACCCGATTTCATCAGAGAACTGGAATTCCACCCGGAATGTTTTTCTTCGATTCTGGTCTTGTAAATGGTTACCAGCCGGTGATCCGCAAGACCGGTGAGGATGACACTGTTTGGGTTAGTTCCCAGTTGAGCAAAAGAAACATTACCCTGAATGGAACTGTACACAGAATCTTTACTGTTTGAAGCTTCTGATGTAGCCACAGCGATCTGTTCGTCTTTCGGTTCTGCTTTTTTAGCGCAGGAAACCAGCATTAAAAAAATCCCGCACAGCATGACTCCAGCAGGCGAGAGAGAATGAAATGATTTGCAAAGCATATTCGTAAGTTTTTAAGTGGATACTGATATTTGGTGATTGTTTTCCTTTTGCAGAGCGGTTGTTTCTTCTCTATTTCTTTACGATTTTATCCATTTTGCTGATTATTTGATCCTGCTGTTTACTGAATCCTTTGTAAATAGAATCTTTAGGAAGATAATCACGCTGATAATTCTCGATTACAGGCAACGTCACAATAATCTTTAAAGCTGTATGATAGTCTTGAATAGACGCACTCTTGATTTCAATACGTTTGATAATAGCTTCCAGATTGCTGGTTCCATCATTGTATTTATTCCGACTTGCTTTAATCAGCAAAAGTATTTTTGCCCTTAAAGCCGTATCTAGTATTTCAAGACTCTGTGTATTTGCCAATGAATAATACCCTTCGCTCTTTTTGTCAAATGTGGCGTATTTCCCTAGAATTTCATCCTTCTCAGCATTATTTGCTTCGATCAGGTTTTCAATTTCCTCTAAATTTTGATTTTTAGTTACCTGATCCTGGTATAACTCATTGACCAAATCGTCATAATTGCGCTTTGAAAAGGATACATCTCTTTTATCATTCTGTAAAATTTTAGGTGTTTCCTGATGCTGATTACCGGCTGGCTGTTTAGTCCTGCTACAGGCAAAGAAGGAGGGACATAAGATAAGTAGAATAAGAATTTTTTTCATGTGATAATGTGTTAGTGTATGTTTAGATTTTCCATAAAAGCCATGTTATCGGTATAAAAATCAAAAGGAGTAACCATGAATACTCGAATGATAATTATTTGGTAAACAATAAAAAGCCAATCACAAATCCGATCACAGCGGCACCAATGGCCATCGCTGTATTTCTGCTTCTATCCTGCGATACCCGGTTGTTTACATTTTCGGACTTGTACGTTTCATCACTAATGATTTTTGTTCCGGAGTTTTTATATTTTAAAAACTCAGCACGACACCGGTAACAACTACTCCATGCATCCGGCCGGATCTCCTCGGTTATGTTTACAATATCGGCATGCAAAGCACATCCTTCATTCTTTAAAATTTCCAGCGCATGG
>DATBXH010000966.1:0-2003 GCA_036514375.1 Bacteroidales bacterium
TACTGGAAGAAGACAACAATAAATAACAACTTTCAAGTTGTTTTCTGCCCTGAAGAAACGAGACGGAGGCCTTGAATTTTAAACCATAAACATTTAAAAGTTAAATATATGGATTACAGTAACGAATTCAGGAAATATGCAACAAAACATTTGGGTTTAAGCAGCATGAGACTTCATCAGTTTCAAACTGCAACTAGTAGTTATATTTCTCCTACCATTATAGAGGAACGCCAGTTAAATGTAGCCTCAATGGACGTTTTTTCCCGTCTTATGATGGACAGGATCATATTTCTGGGCCTGCCAATCGATGATGATGTGGCTAATATCATTCAGGCACAGCTGTTATTTCTCGATTCAGTTGATCCCAGCAGGGATATCCAAATTTATTTTAACTCACCGGGAGGTGCAGTTCACGCAGGGTTGGGAATATACGATACCATGCAGTGGATAAATCCAGATGTTGCTACAATCTGTACAGGTATGGCAGCGTCAATGAGCGCGGTGTTGTTATGTGCCGGGACAAAAGGAAAACGTTCAGCATTGAAGCACTCTCGCATAATGATTCATCAGCCAAGTGGAGGCGCACAAGGTACCTCTGCAGATATGGAAATTACGCTGAAAGAGATTTTGAAGATTAAAAAGGAACTGTATCAAATCATATCTGATCATACCGGAAAGTCTTACGACAAAGTGGAAAAGGACTCGGACCGCGACTTTTGGATGACCTCTGAGGAAGCCAAGGCTTACGGTATTATTGATGATGTTTTGATACGTCAAAAAAACAAAAAATAATGCCAGTCGATAAATGCTCCTTTTGCGGAAGAACCAAAAATCAGGTTAACCTTCTGATAGCCGGACAAACAGGGCATATTTGCGATAGCTGTGCCGAACAGGCATATAATATCGTAAACGAAGAATTCAAAAAGAAAGGAGAGTTCGATCTCAACCAGATCAAGCTTTTAAAGCCTGTTGAGATAAAAAAATTCCTCGATCAATATGTTATCGGACAGGACACAGCCAAGAAATTTCTGTCTGTCTCCGTTTACAACCATTACAAACGGCTACTTCAGGGAAGGCAATCCGATGATGAAGTTGAAATTGAAAAATCAAATATCATTTTGGTAGGGGCAACAGGTACCGGCAAGACTTTATTGGCCAGAACAATAGCCCGAATGTTGCATGTCCCTTTTACCATAGTTGATGCAACTGTGCTTACCGAAGCCGGATACGTTGGCGAAGATGTTGAAAGTCTTTTGACCCGTTTGCTGCAGGTAGCGGATTACAATGTAGAAGCAGCCGAAAAAGGAATCGTATTTATTGATGAAATCGATAAAATTGCACGTAAGGGAGATAATCCCTCCATTACCCGCGATGTTTCAGGAGAAGGCGTTCAGCAGGGTTTATTAAAACTTTTGGAAGGTTCTGTTGTCAACGTACCACCACAGGGAGGACGTAAGCACCCCGACCAAAAAATGATCCAGGTAGATACAAAGAACATTCTATTCATTTGTGGTGGCGCTTTTGATGGGATTGAGAAAAAAATTGCTCAACGGCTTAACACAAAGGTTGTCGGTTACACTGCTTCGAAACAAACCGAAACCATTGATCGCAATAATATGTTACAATATATTGCTCCTCAGGATTTAAAAGCATTCGGTTTAATACCTGAAATTATTGGTCGTTTACCGGTACTTACCTACCTTAACCCATTAGAAAGATCAGCTCTTCGTGATATACTTACCGAACCCAAGAATGCAATCATCAAACAGTATAAAAAACTGTTTAAAATGGATAGTATTGACCTGGAATTCGAAGACAAAGTCCTTGAATTCATTGTGGACAAAGCTATTGAGTTCAAGCTTGGGGCACGCGGGTTACGTTCGATCTGTGAGACCATTATGATGGACGTAATGTTCGATATGCCGGAAGAAAAACATCTTCGCATTACTCTCGATTATGCACGCCGTAAGCTCGAAAGTGATGCAGGACGGAGGCTAAAGGCT
>DATBXH010000967.1:0-2296 GCA_036514375.1 Bacteroidales bacterium
ATTCGATTTCATTCGTTAAAACGGAATTATAGTGTAGTCCAACCTTAACCAGGAACCGGGTACGGTAATTCTTTACCAATGCTTCAACCAGACGGTCAATACGATTGGAGTCCGCATCTTTCTTTGGAAAAAGAGTTTTAAACTTTTGAATGGCTCCCGTCAAAGCGTCCTGATCAACCGGCTTTAGCAAATAATCAACACTGTTGACCTTAAATGCCCGGATGGCATATTCGTCATAAGCCGTAATGAAGATAACCGGTGTGTTTATTTTTATCACCTCGAATATTTCGAAACAAATGCCATCACTGAGCTGAATATCCATCAGAATCAGATCAGGCGAAGCATTCTCACGAAACCAGTTTACAGCACCTTCCACGGTTTCAAGAGTGTTTATTACACTGATTTCGGGATCAATCTGTTGCAGCAGCAACTTTAACTTATCTGCAGCATACCTTTCGTCCTCGATGATCAATACATTCATGCTTGTTTGGGTATTAAGGGAAGCGACACTTTAAATTCAACAGCGGTTTCGGTAACCTGTAATTCCTTTCGGGTGGTAAATTTAACCCTTTCGGCCAGGTTTTTCAATCCGATTTTTGACGATGGCTCAATCGTTAATTTGTTTTGCAAATTATTTTTAACGATGATGGCATCCTTTTCCAAAAATATTGAAATATACAAAGGTTTTTCGCGGGTAGCGGAATTGTGTTTCAGTGCATTTTCAACCAAAAGCTGGACAGACATGGGAAGGATTCGGTACCGTTCCGGTTCGCGTATGTCAACACTCATCTCAATTTTATCATCGTCCCGGATCTGTTGCAAATAGAAATAATCTTTCACAAAATCCAGTTCAAGTGTCAGATCGATCAGGTCGACCTCACGGTTTTCAAGCACATAACGATATATCGACGAAAGTTTCTGAATAAACTTTTCGGCCAGGTCAGCATTTGTCCTCACCAACGATGATAACGTATTGAGGCTGTTAAATAGGAAATGAGGATTTACCTGATTCCGGAGAGTTTCGTACTTGAACGTCAGCCTTTCTTCCCTTAATTTCTGAGCCTGGGCCAGAGCTTCCTGCCAAATAGCTATAACAAAGAAAAATGCCCCGACCATTAAGCCGAAATTGACAGCCTTGAACCACCCCTTAAACTCCCGGTGGATAAAATTGGAGAAAACCTGGCTCAGGTCCCAGCCATGAACCCAGTATAAAACATACATGAACACGATGAACACAACAAATGAAATAAAGAAACAAACCAGATAAAAGAAGGCATAGCGGATAGCAAGGTTTTTGGTAATCTCTTTGCGGGTTTCGCCCAGATGAGCTCCTTTCACAAATATCCGGTAAGCAACCCACATAAAGGCCTCCATTAAAAAGAACATGAGAATGAATTCGTGCAACGTCTGTTCGCTAATGATAGCGTGAAGATTGATAAGGATGGAAATGAACTCAAAAATGAGAATAAACAAAAGTATTTTCACATGAATGGAAAGCCAGGCCGGCACGTAGCGATCGATGAATTGAATGGTGACTGGAAATCTCTCAGCCGTTTTCATTTGATTTTGTTTTAGTTATAAACTTATTAAATATTCACGAATTACAATTCAAAATTCGTTACAGGAGAAGGAATTGAAAAAAAATGGTTGCAGAATGGTTGATTATTTTAATCGAAAGGGAGAATTTAGGAATTGAATCAATTGTGAAAGTTATTTGCTATCAGAAAGGATTATCTTCCGCTTGGTTTACATGACCAATTTTTACATCTTTTTCGTTGGAGATTAAAAAGATAATTATAACTTTCGGATGAAAAAATTTTAACTAACAAACAACTATGAAGCGAATGGCCACCTTGCCTTTCAGGTCAGAAATGATTGCCTATACCATTTACCCGACATAACGTATTTCAGGGATTTCATTTTTTAAATAAATGGATATGAGAACTATTCTATTACTGATGATAACATTACTGGTCTATACAGGCTGCAATAAGAATAATGAGGAGTCTGCCTATGTTGTTGCAGATAATCCGGTAACCAAGCTGAGCAAAAAAACTACACCAGTTGATACAGCAGATCTAAAGAAACTTAAAAAAGTATATAGATTTGACAATTATGAATTTAACGATTATCTGGGAGGATTGAACCCGTCGTATGCCATCGCCCGGGTGGTTTATTATACATCGAATCCATTATTTTATAATTTGGCAGATAGCTTTCTTTTTTTCGATGAATTGGGAGTAAGGGGTTACAGACTTTTGATAAAAAAGAAAAATGATTTTATCCTGATCAGGAA
>DATBXH010000968.1:0-6545 GCA_036514375.1 Bacteroidales bacterium
CCTCCAGCAATGAAGCAGTCAAATGGGAAGATGTATTTGATGAAGGGCAATTAATGACAGGAAGACAATCAAAATATAATTATATCGCTGATAGAACTTTTCTTAGACCAAGAGATATAATTCAATTCTCAAATGAAATAATAACTCAACATAAATTGAATACGGAAAGACATGAAAAGATAGATAATAAAGAGATTAATGATGCTAAACTCGAATACAGTAGATATTTTATAGATGAATTAGATGATGAAATTCATAAACATATTCCAGAATATGAAAAAATACTAGATGTTATAAAAAATATTGGGTACTACCAATTTGACTCAAATGATTTTCAAGCCTCTTTTGGTGCGAAAAAAGGCTTATTTTCAGAAAAAGCCACTATAACTGGTGCATTAAGGAGTTTATTCGAATTCTCAATAATTGGCTACTATAAATTAGGTGGTTCTGGGTATGGTGGCTCAGAATATGTTTTTCGCTATAAGGATAATAGAGCTCAATTTGATGAGAACGCAAAATTATATAGAGTTCACCCTGGTTTGATAGAAACCTTAGGCTTGAAACGGTCAACAAAAACAAAGGAATAAAAGCCGCATGCAACGTCGTATATATTTTATCAGTGTTGAAGAGCCAATTGCAAATGCCTTACTACTATTTAAGTCTTGCACTAAGATAGAGAAACACTCCGTGGCTCCCCAACAAAACATGTGTGTAGCATTTGGTAGTAATCCTTTGGGTAAAGTGCTAACTTGAAACTGACTGCATAAAATAATCTAACAGAAAATGAAATTTACACAATTCAAAATAAAAAATTTTAAAGGGATTGAAAATTTAACAGTCGAACTTGACAAATCACCTGATGCGAATATTTATACATTGGTAGGTTTAAATGAAAGTGGAAAGACAACGATTTTGGAAGCAATAAATTTCTTTAATCCAAACGACAAAGGAATAGGTGCACTAGAAATCCCAGGTGCGACAATCAAAGATATAAACATTTTAATTCCGATTAGTAAGCGAGATAATTTTAATGAAACAATTACACTTGAAGTTAGCATTAAACTTGAAAAGGACGATTTAAAGAAGATAAATGAATTCACTAATGCAAATACTCCTTTCAAACAGGTAAAGCCAGTTGAAATAATAAAATACTATCGTCATTATAGGTTTAAAGATTCCAAGTTTCAAAATCTAGATTCTCGTTGGGATGGTTTTGAAGGTTGGCTTAAAACTGATATGGAAGAAAAATACACAAACATTGGCGACAAGACTTACCCCGATGATAATACAAAACTTGCTAGCTTTTGCAGAGAACTTATTCCAAGCATACTTTATTTTCCTAACTTTCTTTTTGATTTCCCTTCAAAGATTTACTTAGAAACAAAAGCAGAACCGACTGCAAAAGAAAAATTGTATATTGAACTTGTTCAAGACATTTTGTTTTCACTTGAAAACAATTCCAACATACAAACTCATCTTGTTGACCGAATTAAAAACAATGATGCTAACGACCTTCGAAATCTAAACAGCTTGCTTCAAAAGATGAGCAGGAAGGTGACTGACATTATTTTTGAAGCTTGGAATAGAATTTTTAAGAGAGAAATTCGAGATACAAGAATTGTCATAAAGTGTTTTAATGATGCAGAAGATATGCCTTATCTGGAATTTGAAATTGAAGCACAAGATGGAATTTATCAAATTAATGAAAGGTCACTTGGCTTCCGTTGGTTCTTTACCTTCTTACTCTTTACTCAATTCAGGCCATTTAGAAAAAATACACCAAGGAACATAATTTACCTTTTTGATGAACCTGCTTCCAATTTACATTCAACTGCTCAAAAACAACTACTAAAGAGTTTTGAAAGCCTGACTAAGAACAGCAAGATTATTTATACAACACATAGTCATCATTTGATAAATTCCAACTGGCTTGAAAGTACATACGTCGTAAAGAATGAAGGGTTGAAGTTGGAAAACCCTGAAACCTACAACATTAAAAAAACAAACATCTCTATCGAACCCTATCGTGAGTTTGTAACCCGGCATCCATATAACACAGCATATTTTCAACCCATACTTGATGTTCTTGATTATGCACCGAGCAATTTGGAATCAGTTCCAAATTGTGTCTTTATGGAAGGTAAAAACGACTTCTACACGATTGCATACTTTCAAGAAGTTGTTCTCTCAAAATCAAAGAAGCTCAACCTTTCACCAAGCACTGGTTCTGGAAATCTTGACACATTGATTAGTCTGTATATTGGTTGGGGAAAACGGTTTATCATTCTCCTTGACTCTGATAATGAAGGAAACAAACAAAAGCAGCGTTACATTGATAACTTTGGAATTATTATTGAGTCAAGAGTATTTACTCTTGAGGATATTGATTCATCATGGAAGAAGTATAAAATGGAAAAGCTCTTTGATAAGGCAGAAGTACTTAGTTTCCAGCAAACAAGTTATCCAACTTCGACCTCTTTTAATAAGACACATTTTAATCGCACAATACAAGAGAGTTTAATAAATAGAAAAAGTTTTTCATTCAATCAGACGACCAAAGACAGCTTTGAGAAAATACTGATTTTCCTCGATGCTAAACTTTTTAATCGATGACAAGATAAATACTCAGAAAACTTTCTAAATAGTTGGGTGGCAGCAAACAAGCGTCTTTGTTGAACAGCTTAAAATGATCATTTTATTTCCAAATAACATTTATGCTAAGAGCCTGTTTAAAAATTAAAAAATGCATATAATTCACTCTTTGCGGACCTGGCGAAAATCCTTTGTGATCTTTGCGGTTAAACTACTTTTTAATAATTTAAACTGGTTCTAGATCTTGTAATGAGTTTCCTGTAGTTTATAACGAATAGCTCCGGACTGCTTAACTTTTTATATTGCCACTGTTGGATTATTTTAATCGGATGGCCTTTGGCAATCTCCCCAAGCCCATTCAACAACTTGTATTAATAAACAAAAATGATTAGGTTTACCATCAGCAAATCAAACCTATGAATTGGATAACACTTGCAGATAGATGGAATAAGTGCGGAGTGCGGATACATTGGGGATGTGAAATGGCTGGCGTGCAATCATAAGAAAGGGATTTAGTATAATTATCAAGAAAGCTGACTTTAATTTTTTTGATGTATTAACGAAGACATGATTTTAAAACAATCAATTAACTACAAAAAAGAATTTCAAAGCAATGTTGAATTACCAACAGTAATAGAATATTTGATTGGGAAATTACAAAGACGAGGATTTCTGGTAAAAACCTATGATAATAGAATTGATTTTGACTATATAGCTGGGTTTACAACAAATTCCGGAGAGAATAGGAATGCTGCGCTTCGGATTTTAAGACATGGGAAAATAATCTTAAATGAAAATCAAGATTTCATCCGGATTAAATGTGAATGCGATATCAGGTACATACTAGTGATGTCAATTTGCTTTGGACTTGCCATGTTTGGATTAAATCTTTTATACTCAGAGGGGAAAATTTTAAATAGTTTTTTAGTATTAATTATTACATCCGGTTTGATTTTCGGAATCGGACTATTTTCATTGTGGATGAATGTGAAGAATTTAATTAGAAAATAGAAACCTCTGACAGGCATATAAGTAATGGTGGGATTTACTCACTTTGATTGTGAGAAAAGTTGTGGGTTGCCAAGGGAAGTACTTCAATTGTAGTTTTTGACTTGGCTGATAGGGACTTGCTTTGGAAACCGCCATTAATTATAAGCCAGATGTTGTCGAAAATAAGAAACAAAGATATCCTGGTTTTAATTTAGTGGAGATAAATATGGTATTATATAAACGTTCTTTTATATGATTTTGCTTCAGGCAGCCATGGCGGCAGGTGCGGTTTTATTGATTTATTTAGGCGTTTTACTTGTAATTGTAGTGCCTATTTTGACAGGACTCCTCATGAGATTTTCCTGGAGGATCTTCGGAAAACAGGATTATATAAAAAATGGGATACCATATTATAAAGATCATTTGCTCTACTTTCTTTGTCTGCTTGTTTCCATTGGTATTACATTGTTGCTTTTTTATTTGTCGCTGATATTGTTTGATAAGCTTAATCCGGACTTTGGATATCATAATTAAAAATAAAACCCCACACCTATTTTTGCATTAAATCCTTTTTTAATCGGATTACCTAATAAGAATCCGTCTCCTTTATAACTTACCTGACCTGAAAGAGAAAATATCTTATTAATTTGATAATTAGCTTTTAAATATACCTTGCCAGAGAATATTTTTTCCTTATACCGGGTACTGTCTTTTTCATAATATAAGAGATTAAAGCCCTGCTTCCACAAATCAAAGCCGGCATCAAATTTAAGCCCATGGCATTTTATTAAATCAATCATCTTTAATCCTAAGCCATAACTTTTCCCGTCAACATTACCAGAACTCCAGCGATAATATGCTTCATATAAAACTTTGTTGTACTTCAAATAAGAACCTATGTAATATTCGCTTCCAAAGGGCGATAAATGAAAATCAGTATAAGGTAAAAAAGCAATGTTTTTTATTTTAATCATCGGATTCTTAACCTGCGATTTACCCTGAACGATGAAATCCCTTCCGTAATTAAAAAGAGAGATTAACAAGCTGGGGTCGGCAAAACTCCATAAAACTCCTTTCATCGCTGAATTATAAATTGCCTGCTCGCTTTTCGTTGATTTTGTTTTAAAATCTTTAATATATTCAACAACATCCCACCCCCCACCGGTATATGTGTTCCAGCCGTAAGAACCTACCTTGGGAGATCCAATAATATAAAATGGCAAATCGAGTTTCAATACAAATGAGAATACATCATAGTGATAAAAATAGTCGTTTAACAAGCTCTGTCGATAGGCCTCCCGGGCAAATATGGTGTTGCTTTCACTGCCTCCCACATCTTCCAGTACTTTTCCATAGTAGGGTAAATCTTCTTTATTAAAATAAGGTTGTGGTTGGCCAAATAACGGCGGAGAAATATCATAACGTGTTACTTTTACATTAAACTCTCTTATCCTGAACCCATGCCCCATATATTCATGCTGAACAGTAGACAGCCAGTTTGTAAAGAAATAATTTAACCCGAAATCCATAAGTATCCGGCCAAAAACATTGTCCTTTTTGCCACAATAATTAAACCCGGTTACAGTATCAAGGGTGCAGGAAAGCTCGTCCAGTCCTCTTCCGGCCAGACGTGAAATGGAAAATAAATTTTGTGCGCTTCCATCCATATCGTATTGACCGGAATATACAAACAGGTAATTGTCTTTGGTTTGAATAACAGTCTTTTTTTTATCGGAGGTTAAAAGTGAATCCGGCACCTGACCAAATACAGACGAAAAAAAAATAAAAAAGAATAAGGTACTCTTAACTGATTTCATAGGCGTCAATTTTAACTATTGATGTCTTTCATTGTGATCTCATGTAAGACAGCTAAACATTAATTAACCCTATTCAAATTCTGAGGATTTTAAGAAGAATAGTATATCCTATTCCAACACGGTTTCATACGCCATAAGGGATCGAGTGGTATTCAATATACATCAAGTCCTTATTGGTTATTAATTATTCATTGTTTCCAAACTTTTTATACCTTAGCCACAGCAACGCTAATTTAAACCGAAAGGCCAAATGGCCAGGCACAGACTATTACATGAAAACCCGCGGCGATGGAGATAAAATCCCTGGAGTTTATAAGTGGAAGAGAAGCGAAGGAATTCGGAGATATGTCTTTGAAGAAGATAGAAGGGGAATATTGGGGCTAGGGGAAAGGCAAGCTTAAAAATGAAACACATAAACAGATATACATGAAAAAAATAATTGGATTATTAATATTACTAACACAATTAGTATGTAACAGTTATTCGCAAGATTCACTCAATTTCAAAGTACAATATAAACCTGAAATGTCTTACAATCAGACTATGGAACAAACTATGCAATCAGAATTCAAATATTCAGGTTCAGAAGAGTTTCTAAAAACGATAAAAGAAAAAGGAATTCAAAATCCAACAATCACAAATCGGAAATCTAAAGTCGAGTCTGTTTTTAAAACAGGGAAATTGAAAGAAGGTACAACAGGAAGTGGTATAGGTAAATTAACTTATGATATTCATAATAATTATTATCTTAAATATCAAATTGATGCTGTAATGCAAATAAATCTTAAACTTGACAATTATGAGCTTAATGTGAAAAATAAAGTTGGATTTATTCAGTCAACTATAATAACAAAGAATTAAAAAATGCCATTAGGTAACAGTATACATTATGCGGATTCCGGAGCAAATTGGAAGTTAAAAGCTTGTCGGCAAGGACAGTACGGGTTAAAGGGAATGTGGCTATTAATTTCCAAACTCTGCATGCACTCACTTCGATCATTAATTATGAAAACGATACTACAAATTTTGATTTTTGTATTCTTTATGAGTATCGATTCCTGTAGACCCAAGCAAATAAAGCGTCAAACTGATCAGATACAAATACAGCAAAGGAGCGGACTGCTTGGTAATAACATAATTGAGTTT
>DATBXH010000969.1:0-6649 GCA_036514375.1 Bacteroidales bacterium
CGCATAAGACGGATTTTAAACCCATCCGGCGAAAATATATCGACAGAGGCCTGTTTCTCATAACCATTGCACATGTTGTTATCTGGATATCGTTTCTTCCCCTGGTTAAAACATTACATGGCAATTTCAAGGTTTTGTTCATTACCGATATCATTGGTCTGAGTTTAATTGTTGGTGCTCTTATTGTCGATAAAGTGCCGGCGCTTTATCGCGTAATTTTTGCAGTTGTTTTATATTCTTTCACATGGTGGTTTATAGCACAGGACGGGTTTGTCAACAACAATGCCGAGATGTTAAAAGCAGCTTTTTTCGGGTCGTTTGATTGTAACTGTTTCTTTGATGTCTTTCCTTTCTTTCCCTGGTTTTCGCTTTATTTAATGGGGACCGTATTTGGGGAACAAATGTATCGGTATAAATCAGCCGGTAGTTCGGAAAAAATTGCCCGAATGTTTCTGCGGATCGGAATAGTTTCGATTTTCGCAGGTATCTTTTTGATTTTAGCGGCCAAGTATTTATTGTCACACGGAATGATTGGTTTTTCAAATAAAGTCGGTTCACTTTTTGCGCATTACCAGAAAAATCCTCCGGGGCTCGCTTATCTCCTTTTTTATGGCGGATGCGGGATGATCATCATGGTAATCCTCGATAAGATCATATCCCGGAATTTATTTCCCGGATTTATAAATTCCATGGAGATTGTAGGAAAATCTTCGCTCTTTGCTTTTATGTTTCAATATTTCATTTATTTCACCGTCGTGGTGCTGATCAATCCGCCGTTTTTTTATTGGTGGCCTTTGTTTTTCTGCGTCACTGCAATACTTATTGTTTTGGTTGTTAAATTCTGGTACGAGAAAGGATTTAACCAGTATCTGACGATTTTGAATATGCCCATCTGGAAATTTAATACGAAGAGCTCTGATAATTGATAACCTAATGATTGAAAAGGAATTTGTTTTGATAATGCGAACGAAATTTTGATTATTTTTATTTGAGTTCTTCACCATTGCAATATAAAACCTAATATAAGAGTTATGCAGACAAACACTAATCCGATACCTAATGATGAAAAGAAGCTGGTCTCCATTATTCTGCCGGCTTACAACGAAGCCATAATTTTATCGAAAAGCGTAGAAACCATTTGCCAGTACATACAGAATCTAACACAGTATCATTGGGAAATACTCATTGTTAACGATGGCTCTAAGGACAACACCGGTGCTATTGCCAATGAGCTGGCGCAAAAGTATCCGATCATCCGTGTACTTCACCATGTCGTAAATCTTAATTTGGGGAATGCCTTAAAAACAGGTTTTGCAAATTCAAAAGGCGATTATGTGGTGACACTCGATATCGATTTGAGCTATTCGGTGGAACATATCGGTATGTTGCTGGACACGATAGAAACTACTTGTTCGGATATGGTACTTGCATCGCCTTACATGAAAGGCGGAAAAGTGACGGCTGTTCCTTTTTTCCGGAAAGTAATGAGCCGGATGGTAAATAAACTTATGGGATTTGCTGCACAGGAGAAGTATCATACATTTACCAGTATGGTAAGAGCCTATAAAGGTGATTTTATCCGGTCGCTGAACTTGAAAACCAAAAACTTTGAAATAAGCCCTGAGATTATTTACAAGGCGATGATTCTGCGTGCCCGTATTATCGAAATACCTGCTCATCTTGACTGGAGTTTCCAAAATAAATCAGGCAGAATGTCAGGATTACGGGTTTTCCAGGAGATATTTTCGAGTTTGATGGCCTCGTTTATCTTCAGGCCATATATTTACTTCATTGGAGCCGGAGCCTTTTTATTTTTTGTCTTTTTGTATGTGCTTACCTGGATCATCATTAATGTTTACAAAATTTACCCAACGATTGTAGTCTCAAGTTCTTATTTTGACGATCGGTTTTCAATGGCTGTGGCCAAAGTATTCAGTCAGCGTCCGCACGCCTTTTTTATCGGGGGATTTTTATTGATTGTTGCACTTCAGTTTTTAAGCATGGGCTTCCTTTCGTTACAGAATAAGCGGTATTTTGAGGAATCGTTCCATATCAACACGTCTATTCTGAAGAAAATTAAGAATTGATTATTTTATAATTATTAAAAGAAACCCCTGATAATGAATAAAGTTTTGGCCAGCCTGGTTAAAAAGGAGACGTTAACCGCCAGATTGTTATACCTGGGCTATTTTGTCCTGCTGATTATCCTTGCTGCTTTTCATAGTATCTGGAGGGATGAGATGTACACATTAAATACCACCTCCCAGGACATCATCGGTACGTTTAAACATGCTATTTCTTTCGAATCGCAGGCCCCGTTGTATTTCATTGTGTTAAAGCTGTGGAGGTTAATCAGCGATTCGGTTTTCTTTGCCCGGTTATTTTCAATTATCATAATGATGATTACCGTTTATCTGGCAAGCGATTTGGCTAAACGGTATATACCTTGGGCAAGCAAGTATTTTCCGTTTATTGTGGCGTTAAATCCTTTTACTATTTGGGCTGCGCTTGAGATCAGGGTTTATGGCACAGTTATGTTATTGAGTACTATTCTGCTCATTCTTTTTCATGAAGCCTATTTAAAAGAAGACAATAACAAAAAAACCCGGGTAGCCATGATTTGTGTCGCGGTTGTATCGTTAATGACACATTATTTCGCGGGATTTTTGCTTGCGGCTAATGGCCTTTGCTTACTTGTATTTGGCCGTTTTAAGAGTCTGAAACGATACGTGATCGATATGATTATACCGTTGTTCCTGATAGGAATTTTCGTGTTATATATCGCCAAACAGTTTACAAACCATACAACTGCTGTTGTCGAACCCATTTCAATATTGAGTGCATTGAAGTTCGTATTTTCACGTTTTGAAATTCTTTTGTTCAACTTTGATTTCTTTACGCTGACGACCTGGCAGCGAGATGTAATCCGGTTTCTATTTCTTTTTGTTTTATTCGTGTCTGCGTTTAAGTTTTTTGATAAAGAACGGTATAAGGATTTTATTTTAAAGAACTATTTTCTGCCTATCGTTTTCTTAATTGCACTATTGTTTGTGTTGGTACATTATGTGTCAAAAGGAGAGATATTGTTAACCCGGCACTTTTCGATACTCTTTCTGCCATTCCTTTTGTTCTTTGTGTTTAGTATTGGGAGTTTGTACAAACCCGTATTTTACAAGCCATTATTTATTGTTCTCATATTTTCGTATGTGTTTATAGATTGCATCGTTTATAGCAAGGACAGGATGTCGACTGTAAAGCAATCGATCGCATTTGTTCAAAGGCAGGAAAAGCTGAATGAGCCTGTACTTGCATACAGAAACGAGATTGCTATGGATTTTGAATGGTATTATAAAGGAAAGAATAAGTTTTGTACGCTTCCTCAGCACATCGATTTTAGCAAACCTTATAATGATGATAGCTGGGTGATTAATAATTCAGCTGATTTTAGAAAAGCAATTTCAAACTATACGGAAGGAACAAATAGATTCTGGTTTATCGTTGACTCAGATCCTGACGAGATGTATCGTCTCAGATTTCATTATGATACACTTGAAAATTTGCTTAAAACTGATTTTACGATAGAGAAAGATACCGCCATAAACGGCATCCGTGTAAGACTCCTGGATAAAAAATAAGGAAGATTTTCGTTGGATATTTTGTGGGTTCATTTGGGTGAGACCTGATGTTTCCAGCAGATGAAAATAGCCGGGAAACACCAGGTTTTCCAAATGACGTTTTAACTCAATGCTTTCGAATGGTTTACTTTTTTATTCTTTCCGAAGAAACTCCTAAAGTTTGATTTTTGAATTCCTTCATTTCCGTAATATTTATAATCATATCCATTCGAGCTCTTCTTGACATTAAAGTCGTTTAACAGGATATTTACATTCTGAACATTGTTATTTTTCAATCTCTTGAGGACCTCTATAAATGTGTCTTTCGAGGTTTTGTTCTGCCTGGTTACAATGATATTTTCGGTGGCAAAACGCATCAGCAGGAAGGTGTCGGCAACCGGTCCTAACGGAGCAGTATCAATAATGATATAATCGTAAATTTCTTTAAGGGTAATAAATATTTTATCCAGCCTGGCATTATTTAATATTTCCGACGGGTTTGGCAGAATGGGACCCGATGGAATGAAGTCGACACCATATTTTGTTTTAATCAGAATATCATCAATCACAGCCCGGTTTGTAAGGTACGAACTCAGTCCCACCATGTTTTGCATTTCCAGTTTTTCGTGCAGTACGGGACGACGTAAATCAAACCCGACCAGAACCACTTTCGATCCAAACGAGGCGAAGGAAATGGCCATATTTAACGAAACAAAGCTCTTACCTTCCCCGCTTGTTGACGACGAAACAAGGATTACCTGGGGAGAGATTCCGCCCGCTTTAATTTGTATATTGGTTCGAACGCTGCGGAATGATTCGGCAACAGATGTTTTCGGGAAATCGGCCACAACGGTCTGCGACCTGTGCCGGTTTTTAAAGATTGTTCCAATAATAGCGGCATTGGTAATACGTTCTATATCGGTTGTGTCAATAACTTTGTCGTTAAAGTAATCTTTGATGACTACAAAGCCGGTTGGCAATAAAAGGGCCAGAAGGACTGCAATGAAATAATTCAGATTCTTTTTTGGCGACACAACTCCTGCCAGCGACTCGCGCGAATAGTCAATAACTTCTGAATCGGGCGTATTGGAAGATTTCAGAATCTGTGCTTCCGAACGTTTTTCGAGCAGGAACGTGTAAATTTCATCATTAAGCTTGAATTTCCGCTCAATATTTCCGAGCTGCAGCTCCGTTTTGGGTAATTTGGAGATTTCGCCGGATAACACATTGGACCTGTAACTAATTTCGTTAAGCGATATATTTAAGGTGGCCAGATTGTTTCTTACATTTTCAAGAATAGCATCTTTTTTCTGTTTTATTTGATTATCGATTTGGGTTAAAAACAGGTTATTCTGATTACTTGAGGGTAAATTGGCGCGGTCGGCACTCAGCCCTATGATATCTCCGATGAGTTTATTCAGAATAGGATCCATTACATTCATGGTAGACGGCGGAGCAATATCAGATCCATTTTTGTTTTTATTGAAGTAATCGATGATATAATCGTAATACCTTTTCTGGATCATTAAGTTCGCTTTTTCGGTTTCCAGTGCCGAAAGCTTATCGAAAATACTTTTTCCCTGGAAGCTTAGGTCCATCACCTGATTTTCCGTTTTATAATTGCGTAAGGTTGATTCTGCCGAATGCAGCGAATCGGAAATATCTGATAATTGCGAATCGATAAACTTAACAGTGCTTTCGGCTATTTTATTCTTCTTTTCCAGGTTATTATCGAGGTAAAAACCAATAAATTTATTTACCACGTCAGTCACTTTGTGCGCATTCTCACCCGTTAATGAAATGTTGATAATGGAAGCCAGCGACGATTGCTCTTCAATTTTAAGGCTGTTTCTGTAAAACTGCACCAAATAATCAAATGCATTAAAAGCAAAGTAAAATTTATAACCCCATTTATACAGGTTATAATTGTCCACATTATCGATAATGACATCGAATTTACAATCTTTGTCAGTGTAAGTTTTTCCTATCGGGCAGGTTTTGTCCAGTTTGTATTCGTGCGTAAACCCAACTGTTCTGTTATCGATGAAGTTGTAGAAATAAACATCTTTACCTTCAGCATGGAGGCGATAGGTTGAGTCGTTAACCAAATCAATATAAAACCTTACGCCAACCGGTTGTATATGCGATTTGTCCATGATAATCCGGAACGGAAAATCGAGATAGATATCCACGTCTTTTTTAATAAACGATTTACTCTCGAGTTTGTAGGAAACTTCAAGGTTTAACTGAGAAACGGTGGACGCAACCAGCGAAAAGGATTTTAACAGACCTATTTCGTTTTCAATATTTTTACTAGACTGAAGAGCTTCCAAACCTTTAAACATATCGTTGGAACCCAGAATTGCACCCTTGCTGTTAGGATTTAACAATATAGAAGCCTTTGCCTGGTATATGGTTTTTGAATATTTATTATTGAGAAAAGCAATACCGACGAACAGCACAAAAGTCGCAATGTATAAAGATTTATAAACTAAGGCTTTCTTGAATAATTCCTTACCGGTTAAACTTCTGTTAAATTTTTTTTCTGTACTCATTTGAGGGTTCTGATTATATATATAGCGGATAAAAGTGAAGCAAGCGTAGAGAATGTTGCCAGGATATTGGTATAGGTGGTATTCTGATAACTAAATGCGACCGCTTTTAAAGGCTCAACTATCACAACATCGCCGGGCATTAAATAAAAGAAATCGCTTTGAACGATACGTTTATCGCTCAGATTGATCCTGGAATAAGTTACCTTATTCGGCGTTTTTCGCATTAAAATTACATTTTTACGGTTACCATAACGTGTTAAACCGCCAGCCATACCGAGAGCCTGGTATATGGTTATCTTATCTTCGTTGTAAGTAAAATCTCCCTGATGCTCTACTTCTCCCAGCACGGAAATATGATTGCTTATAAATTTAACGATGACATCCGTATTGTTAAGATACTGGCTAAGCCTGGCTTGTATTTGTTTCCCTGCCTGCTCAACAGTTAAGCCTGATAACTGGATGGTTCCGATAAAAGGGAAA
>DATBXH010000970.1:0-6483 GCA_036514375.1 Bacteroidales bacterium
GAATTCCTGCTGCATGGACGTTGTTAGGTAATTCCGCTTTACCCACCAGTCACCCTTTGAATGTGGGGATGCTCGGTATGCATGGTAATTATGGCCCAAACATTAAATGCAATGAATGTGATGTTATGATTGCTGTCGGGATGCGTTTTGATGACCGTGTAACCGGCGATGTTAAACGTTTTGCCAGACAGGCTAAAATTATTCATCTCGAAATTGACCCTGCAGAAATCAATAAGAATGTTAAGACAACCGTTGCCGTTTTAGGGGACGTAAAACAAACATTACCTCTTTTAACAGAACGTACCAGGCCAAATGATCATTCCGAATGGATTGCCGAATTCAAAAAGTGTAAGGATATCGAGTTCGAAAAAGTAATCAGCAAAGACATTCACCCGGATAAGGATGGAATGACTATGGGTGAAGTTATCCGCCGGATTACCGAAAAAACCAAAGGTGATGCTATTTTGGTTACTGACGTTGGTCAGCACCAGATGATTGCGAACCGGTATTTTAATTTTAATAAAACCCGTTCCAACATTACATCCGGAGGGTTAGGCACCATGGGTTTTGGATTACCGGCTTCCATTGGCGCAAAAATGGGTGCTCCTGATCGCGAAGTTATTGCGGTTATCGGAGATGGTGGTTTCCAAATGACCATTCAGGAATTAGGTACAATTTTCCAAACCGGTGCTGCAGTTAAAATTGTTATTCTGAATAATAATTTCCTTGGTATGGTTCGCCAATGGCAGCAACTGTTCTTTGAAAAACGTTACTCAGCAGTTGAGCTTATCAATCCTGATTTTATTACCATTGCCAAAGGGTATTGCATAGCCGGTCAGAAGGTAACCGAGCGTGCCGGTCTCGATGAGGCTATTCATACCATGTTAAATCATAACGGACCTTATCTGCTTGAGGTTAAAGTAGAAAAAGAAGACAATGTATTCCCGATGGTTCCGGCAGGTGCTTCCGTAGCTGAAATCATCCTCGAATAATAATTTATGTTTTTTAACATTTATCTTATAATTTTGTCGTCATGGAACAGGAATATACAATCACAGCATTCTCAGAGAATAGCATAGGACTCCTGAATAGGATAACCATTATATTTACACGTCGTCAGGTCAATATCGAAAGTCTGACAGTTTCTCAATCGTCTTTACCTGGCATTCATAAATTTACCATTGTTATCAATGCTACGTTGGAGAAGGTAGAAAAGGTTACCAAGCAAATTGAAAAACTGGTAGAAGTATTAAAGGCTTTCTACCATACAAATGAAGAGATTATTCAGCAGGAGATTGCTCTTTACAAGGTTCCTACGGAAGCGCTTATGGGCAGCCAGGAGATCGAAAACCTGGTGCGTAATTCAGGGGCACGTATCCTCGAGATAACTCCGGATTATACCGTGATTGAGAAAACAGGGTACAAATCGGAAACTCAGGAACTATTCCAGAAACTTGATAAATACGGGGTTTCCCAGTTTACCAGGTCAGGAACGGTAGCTGTTACCAAAAGCCCGAAGGAGCTTCTAACAGAGTACCTACAGGAAATGGACCGGGTAAATTAAACGAGATACCAGGAATTTGAGGCACAGGCTAACTCTCTCTCATTCCTGGTTTTTTAATTTGATAAAACTCTAATTTAAATCGACAAATAAATTTAACATTAAAATTATGGCTAAAATGAATTTTGGAGGCCTTGAAGAAAACGTGATGACACGTGAAGAATTTCCGCTCTCCAAAGCACAGGAAGTATTAAAAAATGAAACAGTTGCTGTAATCGGTTATGGCGTTCAGGGCCCCGGACAAGCAATGAACCTTCGTGACAATGGTATTAATGTCATTGTAGGTCAGCGTAAACCTTCCAAATCATGGGATAAAGCTGTTTCCGACGGATTTGTACCTGGCAAAACTTTGTTCGATATCGAAGAGGCTCTCGAAAAAGGGACTATCATCTGTTTCTTACTTTCAGATGCGGCTCAGATAGCAATCTGGCCTACCGTTAAGAAACATCTTACCAAGGGCAAAGCGTTGTATTTCTCTCATGGTTTTGGTATCACTTATAAGGAACGTACAGGTATTATTCCGCCTGCTGATGTTGACGTTATTCTTGTTGCTCCCAAAGGCTCCGGAACTTCACTGCGCCGTTTGTTTGTTGCCGGTAAAGGTTTGAACTCAAGCTATGCTATCTTCCAGGATGCAACCGGTAAAGCCAAGGACCGTGTTATGGCTTTAGGTATTGCAGTTGGTTCGGGATACCTGTTCGAAACAACTTTCAAAAAAGAAGTATACAGTGACCTTACCGGTGAACGCGGTACCTTAATGGGATGTATTCAAGGTATTTTTGCTGCTCAATACGAAGTACTTCGTGCCAATGGCCATTCTCCCTCAGAAGCATTTAACGAAACCGTTGAAGAACTTACTCAGAGTCTTATGCCGCTCGTTGCTGAAAATGGAATGGATTGGATGTATGCCAACTGTTCAACCACAGCTCAGCGTGGTGCACTCGACTGGTATCCCCGTTTCAGGGATGCTGTAAAACCCGTGTTTGAAAAGCTTTATAAAGAAGTTGCTGCCGGTAACGAAGCTCAACGTTCCATCGACACCAACAGTCAGCCGGATTACCGCGAAAAACTGGAGGGTGAACTTAAACAACTGCGTGAGTCCGAAATGTGGCAGGCTGGTAAGGTAGTTCGCTCGCTCCGTCCGGAAAATAAGAAGTAAAAAAAGGTGATTAAGTGAATAGATAATTAAGCTTTTTAGTTTTTGCCTAATCATATAATCACCGAATTTATATGAAATAAAAAAGTCCCTCCTAGGAGGGACTTTTTTATTTAGAAGAAGAAATTGGGTTATAGCCGGCAAATCCTCTTGCTATCAGCCATCGTTTACAAGCATCCGGCCAGGATGATTCTGTGTCATGCGATCTTCCCAAACCATAACCATGTCCTCCGGTTTCATAAAGATGCAATTCGCAGGGAATATGGTATTTCTTTAAAGCCAACGCATAATTAATACTATTTTCAACCGGGACAACATTATCATCCATTGACTGGACGATGAAAGCCGGAGGAGTTTGTCCGGTAACCTGTAACTCATTTGAGAAGTGCTTTATCAAATCCTTCGAAGGTTTTTCGCCCAATAAGTTTATCCTGGAGCCTAAATGGGTAATGGATGAATCCATTGAAATAACCGGGTAGATAAGTATAGAAAAATCCGGACGGGCACTGGTTGAATCTTTCACATCATATACTTTTTCTCCGAAATGTGTTGACAGGGTAGAAGCCAGGTGTCCGCCGGCCGAAAATCCCATAATACCAATCTTATTGGGATCGATGTTCCATTCTTTTGCATGGCGGCGAACGATACGGATTGCTTCCTGTCCGTCCTGCATTGGGCCAATGGCTTTATTTACCATAATGGAATTATCGGGTAAGCGGTACTTCAGAACAAATGCGGTAACCCCTAAACTATTTAACCATGTGGCCACTTGTGAGCCCTCATGCGAAATGGCCAAAGCCCAATAAGCACCTCCCGGACAAATAATCACGGAGGTGCCGTTCGATTTTCCTGCCGGTGCAGGGTACATATCGAGCACGGGATCGGTTACATGCCGCATTTTTATCCAGTTATCAGCCGAATCGACAAACTGTTTGAATTTGGGATTTTTAATAGCCCCAGGCACGTTTCCATTCCAGATATCAATAACGGTTGATTGTCCGGATGCCTTACCGGCAATTATAAAAATCAATGTGAAAATCAGTAAATAAATTCGTCTCATCGTTTCCAAGCTTACTTACTGATTTCTTTTGCAATAATAGCTGCCATTACTTTTACAGCTTTTTCATTGGGGTGAATGCTGTCGGGGAAGTTGGCACCCTGGTTTTGCATCTGATGATATAAATCGATAACCGGCAGGTGATTCGATGTTGCCAGTTTCTGAACAATAGGGATAACTCCATGTACAATCGTGGAATCGTTTATACCCCATTTGGTTTTGAACACGGGCACCGGCAAGCACAGATATATTTTGGGGTTGGTCGGGATTGTCCTGAACGTATCGATTAAAGCCTGGTAATCCTTTTCATAGCGATCGACATGCCAATTGTAAGGTTTGGTATCGTTTGTCCCCAGCATAACTACGATAATATTGGGTTGATAGGCAAAAACATTCGAAAACTCTTTGCAAATCCAGTACGGGAAATCTCCTTTCTTTTGCAGGGTAGTGGCGCTGCGACCTGAATTTAAAACGGCATAAGCCGGTCCCAGGATACTATCGAGCATTACCGGATACCCTGTTTTACTCTGGCAGGCTAAACCATAACCCTCAGTGATGCTATCGCCCACACAGATTACTTTTGTTTTGTCGTTTTTGCATGCAGCTAGCAAAAGCATGATAATAGCTGAAAAAACCAGTGTTTTTCTCATATGTCAATAATTTTAGTTTTAATAACTTAATTTAATTTTTCTCCTTATTTACTATACTATTGAAATCCGTTTGCTCCACCCAAAGAGGGAAAAGCTCAACCTTCTTTATGTCTTGCTTGTCAAGAAGGAAAAGGCTTACTTCGTGTACCTTTTCTTTCCAATCAATATTTTTAATATTGTGTAGGATCAGTTCTTTAATATCATTGGGAGATTCGTATCTGTAACCTTTCTTTTCAAACAGGAACTTTAAGAAGCCTTCGTGTGCCTTCGTAATGGATGAAAGTTCAATTATATCGTAGAAATCCCGTCCCTTTTTTCTTTCGATGGCAGTAAATAATTTTGAGGAAAGCAGCATATCTATGGGCATTACATTTATGGTGTTGAATGCACCAAATTTATTTATCAGCTTTTTCTCAGGTGTATAGCCATAGCCTTGTGGCTGTGTCTCAATCTTCAGGTGAACTGCATTGTTTGGATTATTCGTGGTTTTTAGCCTGTATTCCAGTCCCGGAAAAGTTAGTTTCCCTGTTATGACATTATGACTGGTAACTGTGCAGGAAAAATCCACATTATACCCTTCTTTCCTGAATTCTTTACACAACATTTCAAGCAAAGCCTCATGTTCTCTCCTTTCATATTTTACTCCATGCAAAATATCAAAATCCAGATCTTCTGAAAACCTTTTTATGCCGTAAAAAAATCTCAGGCATGTACCTCCAATAAATATCAAAGGATTGGAAGGATAGTAAGCGATGATGTCAAGAGCCTTGTATTGCAAAGCTTCTTTAATCATATCCCTGCTATTCTTCTCAATATTGATAGTTTCGCGGAAACCCCTTTTTATTTCTTCAAATGACAGCATAAGCGTCTATTAAAGTTTTAACTCTTTTTTCAAGGGAACTGTTTTTGAATTCTTCCAGGAAGCCAAGCATCTTTTCCTGCGAGATATTATCTAAGGAGAACCGCAATTGGGTTAGTTCTTCCTTTGTGTTGTATTGTTTCCGTATATAAAGGAAATCCAAAACTGCCTTCTCCGGATAGGCTATTTTTACTGGTTTCTCATTAAACTGAGTGATCTCGTATCCAAAGAATAAACCGGGCTTAAGGGTATTGTACCTCATTTCACCTACGGGAGTATTAAACACTGTTGTCTTGTTAGAGGTGACGGAACAAACAGAATACACTGCTTCGGGTATGATATTATAATAACTTAAAGCAGATTCAAGACTGACGTATGAAGGACTATAAATTCTATTGGCAACAAAGAAGGAAAAGGATTCTCCTTTCTCGAGATCGGAGAAGCAATACCATCCGTTGCGTAATTTTAAGATGTAACCCTTGTTCTGCCATTCAAATAGCCTCCTGCTATCGAAATCCGGATAGAATTTAGATATGTCGGACAAGGAAAAAGCTCCTAATTTGGAAAGGCTATTTTTAAATTCCAAATACAACATTTCTGTTTTTTGTTATTAATAACATGTTTTGGAAACAAAAATAAATAACAAGCGGATAATCTCAATATGGTCTCTTTGTTTTTTTGTAAATCTCAATACATTACAAGTCCTGCGTTGAGGCTGCCTAAAAAGTCTCTGATGCGGCGGAATCTGGAGATTCCGCCGAGCGTACTGCTTTGTCCTACAATACGGAGCGCTGGGCGTAGTCTCCAGACTACGCTCAACTTCAAACTTTTTAGGCAGCCTCACGTTCGGCAGAGGTTCTACCTCTGCCGTTTATATCTTTACAGGTTTCAACCTGCATAAATATAATCCGGAGAGGAACATCCCCGTCCGAACACAGGTTCCGACATTTTATTTTGTGTTAACCTTTACATTAACCGTAAACGTAGCTTTGCTTTTGCATCCCCCGGCATTGGTAAAAGTAGCCTCGTACGTGCCCTTTTGGGTGGTTTGTATATTGGGGAACTTAATCTGACGCGTGGATGCGCTGAAGCCTGAACCGTCCGGTCCCGTCCAACTCCAGGAACCTCCATCAGCCGGTTTCGGATCCAAAATCACATTACTTCCTGCATTTACTTCAATGATTGAGGTATGTTCAATGA
>DATBXH010000971.1:0-3668 GCA_036514375.1 Bacteroidales bacterium
ACCTCTTAATATCCCGTTTAAAATGCCAGCGGCACAACCCACACCCGAACGAACGGATAATGCGCCGAAACGGCAGTTTTTAGAACATGCCCCGCATTCCATGCAGGAATCAATATCAATTATAACGGCTTTACCGTTTTCGACGTTAAAAACATGATGCGGACAAACAATGGCACACATGCCGCAGCCTGTACATAAGCTGCTGTCAAGTTTTAACGTTACTACATCGGTAAAATATTGTAATTTGCTCATGTTATATGAGTTTTGAAGTTATAAATACGATACATCCTATGGAGGTAAAGGCAATCTGAAAGGGTATGGACCACTTCATCTCTTTTTTTACTCCCGAAAGCGAGGTGAATGTTGATGAACCCGTAAAGTTCATGGCAACAAACGACGCTATTCCCATGCTTATTAACCCAATGGAAAAGGTTTCCAATGTTTTGGAAGAGAATAAGAAATAGAGAATAAAAGTGGTTAATGCTCCTAAAATGGCACCTTTCGCAGAGAATGCCCGAAACGGAATATAGGGCAATAGCAATGGTGTTAAAACGATGCCGGCAATATAGGCTCCTATGATTCCAATCACCGGGAATAAGCCGGTAGAAAACATTTTTGAAAGGAGTAAGCCGCTTTTATCAATGCCCGACAGAATAAACATAATGGTCAATGCAATTAATAATTTATACTTGCCATACATGAGGTCGACCGGAATGAGCTTGGCCCTTTCCCTGGCAGGGAATGTAATTTCACGCATTTCGGGAGTGGCTTTGTAACCTGCCTCCATAAATGATTTTATGTCTTTTGCCCGGACAGGGCCATAAATAACCCTGAAACCAGTAAGTTCTTTCACCAGGTGAGCTGCAACGCCCGGAGCACCTAATTGTGGTACGATTAATTTCCGGTGTTTAACGATCAGATCGAGCGACGTGTTCCTGACTTCTTTTACAATGCTTTCGGTACCGAAAGTTCCTTTGCCCGCAGCACACCAAACATTGACACCCCTGGTGTCAATGACAAGGATCCAGCCGTTTAAGCCGCTGAGGTTTTTCCGAAGTAAATCGAATGACAGTTTATAACTGGCAGAGACAAATACATCGGATTCGCTATTGGGATGGCCTACTTTATAAAGGCCCGGGGTAACCGAATAATGATCGCGTCCAATCCCCCATCTGACTTTAAATGTTCCCAAATAATCCTTAACACTCCAACCGGTGGAAACGGATGGAATGTTTTGCTGTAACGGTTTAAGATTAGCGATGTTAATTTTCATAGTGTTATTTCAAATGCTCTTCATAAAATGTATGGAAACGTTCTTTTATTTCGTCACGGACACGGCGAAACTCACTCCAAATAAATTCATCAGTACCGGTCGCATGAGACGGGTCTTCAAAACCTATATGCAGACGATGCTTTACCTTACCCAGGAAGGCAGGGCAGGTTTCGTTGGCATGGTCACAAACCGTAATCACATAATCCCATTCATCACTCAAATAGTTGTCCACCATGACTGGCTTGTGGGAGCTAATATCTATTCCAACTTCGCTCATTACCCGAACAGCTTTCGGACTTACCTGTTGTGCAGGTTCCGTACCGGCAGAACGAACGGTAATATTTTTATCAAACGACTGTAAAAAGCCGTGTGCCATTTGGCTACGGCAACTGTTGCCGGTGCAGAGTATCAAGATTTTCATATCTGTTGTTGAGTATTTTATTTACAGTTTGTTTCGCAATCGATATTTACAGTCGTCATTTCTTTAAAAAAATCTTCGAACATTTGTTTGTACTTAACAATGGTCGAATGGCACAAACAATAATTAATCTTCAATCCGTCTATTTCTCCGTGAATCAGTCCGAATTCTTTCAATTCTTTCAGATGCTGCGATACCGTACTTCGACTTAGCGGCAACTGGTCCGAAATATCGCCGGATATGCAGGTCTTTGTTTCAGCCAGATACTGAAGAATAGCCAACCTGGCAGGATGCGATATGACTTTGGAAAATTTCGCCAGTTCTTGTAAATCTGCTGTAAAGATGTCTGCTTTTATCATAATCTCCCTGTTTATTAGAATGTCGTAAAATAACGACGCGTGTTTTATGTCGTGAAAATACGACATAGTTTCATAAAAAAAGGCAAGGAAGTATTAATTAATTGTTAAATAGAAAAGGGAAACTTCATTCCCTTCCCGTCTAACAATGCAATACAGCTTTTTCGTATACTTCACTAACTAATTCGGGTGTGGCAGGAGTCTGTCCTTTCTTATAACCCCAATCGCTTAGACGGATATAATTATAATTGGCTAACCCTGATTTTTCCATGATTTTTCTGCCGCAGTCAATGGGGCAACCATCAATTACAAGTACATTGGCATTTTTGCAGCTCTCGATGAACTTTTCATCACCGGCAGCCACCATAGCAAGGCATTTCATTGCACGTTGATTATTATCACGAAGCTTACGGGCAACAAGGTCGGATACCTGGCCTACATCGGAAGCCCCTGAGCAAGCCATTACTAAGTATTCACCGGAATTTGAACAATTGCAGGACGTGTTTTTTGTTTCCATACTATTTGTTTTAAGGTTTAATCTGTGACATATTTTGATAAAGCTTTTTTAATTCCCGGCATAATCAGCATTACCACCGGTAAGGCAACTATGAATGCCAAAGCCCACGCTTTCATCCATTTTGGGAAGAAGCTATATTGAAAACCGTTATTTAGCGATACACTGACGAATGTTACAACCAAGGTCATTATAAAGACCATTATAACAAGGGTTATCTTCATTTCATGTTTTCTTGCAATCTTCATTATCTTAAAATATCAGGTTAAATAAAAATCCAACAATAAGGATCCCGACGGCAACAACACCTACAAAGGTGAATATTAAAGGAAGTTTTAATACTTTACGCAGGATAATAGTCTCGGGAAGTGATAAGCCAATGACCGACATCATAAATGCCAGGGCTGTGCCCAATGAAGCCCCTTTCTCAATGAGTACGGAGACAATCGGGATAATTCCGGCCGCATTGGAATATAACGGGACACCAATCAATACGGACAATGGAACGCTGTACCAGGCAGACTTACCCATAAATGAAGCCATGAATTCAGCAGGAACGTAGCCATGTGCCCCAGCTCCAACAGCAATGCCTATAGCCACATATAACCAAACTTTACCCATTATTTCTTTAACTGCATTATAACCATGGTTTATGCGTTGTTGCCAGGATAGTTTTTCTTCATCGATGTTGCCTTCGCCAAAACGGGTTTGATATACCCAATCTTCCACCCAGTGCTCCAGTTTCAGCTTACCGATAGTCCATCCGGCAGTAATAGCAATGATAAGTCCTGTAACAACATATATCAGGGCTGTTTTCAAACCAAACAGGCCAAATAATAAGATGACGGCAACTTCATTGATCATAGGGGCTGCTATCAGGAACGAAAAAGTAACTCCCAGCGGAACTCCCGATTCAACAAAACCCAGAAACAGGGGTATGGCCGAACAGGAACAAAACGGAGTTACAATACCTAACAGCGATGCAAGTATGTTGCCGGTAAACTGGGTTTTCCCTTCTAATGCTTTGCGGGTGCGTTCGGGTGTGAAGAATGTACGGATAATACCTACAAAAAATATGATAAGCGTGAGTAATAACAATACTTTTGG
>DATBXH010000972.1:0-2877 GCA_036514375.1 Bacteroidales bacterium
TGATAAATGAGAAATGTTGCCATTAGCTAGGAAATTACTCTCGTTTACATCGGCACCCTGAAACATTTTGTCTGATAGCCGCCCTGGTAAATGTTAACGAAAAACTCTTTCCGTTGCTCATCTCTCTGAAATGAAAATACGATATTGATCCCCGGAGATAAGAACTCGCTTTCGGACAGTGCCACAGTTTCGAACTTTTGTCCGATGGACATCTGAACCAGTAATTTGTTATCTTCCACGATAAATTTCAATTGCATTTCCTGATGATCTACTTTATAAGTGCCTGCGTAAGAATTAAGGGTTGACACGTCGGGCGCAGCATTGGTTTCTATTTCCATTTTCAGATCTTTGCTGACCCTGCGTTTTGCAAATGTTGCACTGGAATCCCTTATATCCCGGTTCATATACGCCTTATCAACTCCCCAGTTGTAATCAAAGAGGCCGGAAACGATTCCTATCTTCTTTTCTGCGTCCTTCGCAGCAGGGTTATAGATTTTGCCGTCCGTTATTGAGTAATCAAAACCGGATAAATCGGTATTGACAAAATCATAAAAGTACATCCCCTGATAGGATGTGGGGGCTATCAGACGAACATACCTTTCAGAATTAAACGGACTGGGATATATGGCTTCGAGAACTGCATCCGGAGCTTCAAACGCCTTTCCGCAAACGGAGATCGTGTTGGATTTAATTCCAAAAGGAAGTATCCTGGCCAGGCGTTCCGAAATCTTGTTCTCTTTAGGGCCGCCTATCAGATAAAGCGAATAATTTTTCAGATCCGAATCTGTCATTTCTGTATCTTTAAATACCCTGGGACTGAATTTCTGCCAATTCTTCCAGTAGTATATGAAACCCGTTGTTTTCATCCGGATGACCCGCTGCATTACCGAATCTTTTGAAATGGTTCCAATCACAAGTGCAAAAGGCGTATTGGTAAAATCACTCACTGGTCCCGCCAACTGAGGAGTTTTGTGAAGTTTTTGCAAAACCATTTCCTTGCTGCGCAATGTCATTGGACCATCATTCCTGTTGAAAGTGGAGACTTCTCCATTCCAGATTACATGAACAGGCTGATCGGGCGAGATCAGCTTTTCATCCGGCGATATAACCATTTCAAGCACATTGTCCGAATTAACCCTGATGATATTGTTCGCCAGGATCTCTGCCTGGACATTTATCATCTGCCAGGGATTATCACGTTGTGTCACCTTCACCCAATATGCGGAGGCAGTCCGTAGGTCGGCCGCTCTTAAACGCACCTGACGGGGACTTTTATTACGGGTATGTTGCAATAGCCATGGATAAACCACATCATCCATTCCAAGATTTTCGTGCCCCTTTCCGGGGACTTCGATGTAACGGACATCATATCCCCAGCGTTGCAACATACGCACCAGGTAACGTGTGTTTTCCACGTCGACCGTCTTATCATTATCTCCATGCAAGGCTAAAACAGGAATATTAAGCAACGACTCAAACTGACAAGTAGAAGCGGACCTGTCTCTCATAAAATTCTGAATTTCGGACAGGTTATTAAGTTCTTCCTTTTTCAAACTGTTCCGGTAATCCCAACCACCATAAACCGGAGCGATGGCGGCAAACAATTCGGGATGCACGCTGGCCACCCTCCACGTTCCTCCACCACCTATGGATGCACCTGTTAAATAAACCCTGTCATCATCGATGTTTAACTTTTCTTTGGCCATTTGTATGCATTTCATCACATCATGGTCTCCAATACCAAAATATTGGGCGTTCCCACGCCCGTGAGGCTCAATCAGGATAAAGTTGTAGCGGTCCACATTGGCATCATGTCGCTTGTTAGCAGCCCACCAGCGAATGTAAGCCGGATTGTCGCCGTTATATCCGTGAAGAAATACCACCAGAGCCGTTTTTTTGGAAGGATCGTAATCAGGCGGAATATAACATCTGCAAAATTGAGGAGTTCCATCAATCTCATCCGTATAAGCCAGCCGGATAAAACCGCCCGGACGTATCTGGCTTCCGGCTTTCATCTCCGCATATTCCATCAATAAAGGATGAATAACACTAATCTTGTATGCATCCCTGGTACTAAAGTTATTTCCCAGCTGATCCTTCACAAAATCGGCAAGCATACGATGGGTTATTTCGTCGGGTGTAACTGCATTTTTCTCAGGAGCCGTTTTTACCAGATCTTCGGCAGTCTTCATGACATCACCCTTAAACCAGGTTAAATATGCTGTGCACGAAAGCCCTTTTAAATCAGGATACGTATATTTTATTTCATAAGGTCCATCATCCCAGGCGGAATAATTGAGAGAAACGGTATCGCCGCGCCCGATTGTTTTATCAAGAACAGACTTTCCTCCTGTCGTGTATACATTCAGACGGATAGGTTGTGTTTTGGTGAGGGTACCGATTAGCGGAGCTGATTTGATAATGAGCGTGGCAGCATCCGGATTATCCTGCAGCGTGACCTTTGGGTTCTCCACTTTGTCCTCCAGCACGCTGAAGTCTTCCACAATACGGGTTGTAAAGGCCCATTCACCATTTCCCTGTATTATTTTGAAAAGAAGATAATTATCGCCTTTGTTAAATTCAGCCTCTACCACATCATCATCAGCCACAACTCCCCTGTAAAGAAGGTTACGATGAATTAATCTGCCGTTCAGCCAGACTTTTACGGCATCATCGCTACCCAGGGTCAGAAAAGCATGTCCTGCTTTCGGACGGTTGATAATACCATAAGCATAACATGCCACATTTTCCGTCTTTTTGCCTTTAAAAAAACTGGCGAGGTTGATGATCTTTGGAGGGTTCTGAAGCATTTTCCACTGGCACAGTGTTCCATCGGAAAGTTTTACACTTTCGCCTTCTTTTGGCCTGATATTTGGT
>DATBXH010000973.1:0-3851 GCA_036514375.1 Bacteroidales bacterium
ACTTAACGGAAAACCAGTGTTTCTTAGAGGGATATGTATCCACGAAGAAAATCCCATCCGTGGGGGCCGAGCCTACTCTAAAGAGGACGCTCAAATGTTGTTGGGGTGGGCAAAGGAGTTGAACTGTAACTATGTTCGTCTTGCTCATTATCCACACAGCGAGTACATGGCTCGTCTTGCCGATGAAATGGGCATTTTGGTGTGGGAAGAAAATCCTGTTTACTGGACAATCCTTTGGGATAATCAGGCAACATTTGAAAATGCCAAAACTCAGCTTTCTGATCTGATCACACGTGATAAGAATCGTGCCTCAGTCATCATCTGGTCTATGGCAAACGAGACACCTGTGAGCGAGGCCAGAACTAATTTTCTGAAAAATCTCGCCGGCGTTGCCCGTTCACTCGACAGTACACGCTTGATTTCAGCTGCTATGGAGGTTCATACTAATCCAGGCGATCCTTTGACTAAAATAGTGGAGGACCCATTTGCTCCTTACGTTGATATTGTAAATTTCAATGAATATGTGGGCTGGTACGATGGCTTACCTGAAAAATGCGATAAAATAAACTGGGTGATTAAATATAATAAACCGGTTATGATCAGCGAATTTGGTGCTGATGCCTTGCAGGGTTTGCATGGCGACAGCCTTTCCCGGTGGACGGAAGAATATCAGGAAGATCTATACAAACGAACGTTAAAGATGCTTTCTAAGATCCCACAATTTAGAGGCGTTTCTCCATGGATATTGTGTGATTTCAGATCACCCAGAAGAGTATTGCCCAATATCCAGGATGGATGGAACCGCAAAGGGCTAGTTGGTGAAAATGGTACCAAGAAAAAAGCTTTTTTTGTGCTGAAGAATTTTTACGATCAGCAGGAGCAAAAATATAAATAGACCAGTTAAGTGTTAGGGATTTTGACAGCCTTGAATCAGCGCACCTGAAAGCTTAACATCATAATTAGTAGTAGTTAGTAGTAGGGTAAGTAATGCCGTGAGGGTATGGCTTACCTTTTTTCATTTCTTTTTATAACTTTGAAAGCGAATAATACAACTACTCATGAATTTAATCCTGCAGAAATTCATTGGAGACTACTACCGAATAAATTTCAGAAGGCTTTTTAAAACTGTTTGCTTTTGGGGATATTTCCTCTTTGATATTTCCAGGATATCCGCCCAGGTGGAACCGCTGCGGTTTGATAATTATACACTTGAGAATGGGTTGTCAAACAATATTATCCATTGCATTTATCAGGACAAAGAGGGTTGGATGTGGATTGGAACCAGTCAGGGATTGAACCGTTTTGACGGATACAAATTTACTGTTTTTAAAAATAAGCCTAATGACCCTCAAAGTCTTTCAGGAGCATTAGTTCGGACTATTTTCGAGGATCGTAACGGCAATCTTTGGATTGGTATTGAAAATGGCGGATTAAATAAATTTAACCGGGACAAAGAGAACTTTACGCGTTATGCTACCCGTGACAATTTTGCTTCTCTTTTTGGTAATTGGGTCAATACCATCACTCAGGATAAAGCAGGTAATCTTTGGATTGGAACTGAGAAGGGCCTGGTAGAAATGGACCCGTCAACAGGCAAAGTCCTTGCTTATTATAACCAGGGGCAAGGTATAAATTCACTGTCAAACAATAATGTACGTTTTTTGCACTTTGATAAGAAGGGGCACCTTTGGGTAGGAACCATGGAAGGACTGGATTTGTTTGATCCTGAATCCCGGAAGTTTCAGCATGTGCTGCTTCCCTATTACAGCAAAGTCAATGACGAAATAATTAAGATTTTTGAAGATACCGATGAATCTCTCTGGGTTGGCACCTATAATTGCGGGGTTTTTATTTTGAATCCGTTAACAATGGGAGTAAAACATCTTGATTTGGATCCAGGAAATGAACGAAGTCTTACCGTACGTGATATCAATAAAGACAATCAGGGGATTTATTGGATTGGCACCCGTGGTGGACTTTATTTATATTCCAAGGAACAAAGGACTTTTTCAAGATTACAGCATGATGTTCGTGAACCTGGCACTTTGTGTCATAGTTCCGTTCTTGATATTTTTAAAGATAAGAAGGGTGATTTCTGGGTCGGTACTCGTGGCGGAGTCAGTTTTCTTACAAGAGAAAAACAGGTATTCCGAAATTACTACGCCCTTCCGGATGATAACAGGTATTTGAATGATAATGAGCTTTATGCTTTTTGGATTGATAAAGCTGGTGATGTTTGGATTGGTACCGAACGAGGTGGTGTAAACATACTAAACCGTAAGACAGGGACATTTCGTTACATGCTTCATAATCCAGTCAACCCTAACAGCATATCGAAAAACTGTATTAAAGCTTTTCTGGACGATAAAGTAGGTAACCTTTGGATTGGAACATTTATGGGTGGAATTGATGTGCTGAATCTAAAATCCGGTAACATAACCCATTATACTCATGTATCCGACAAACCTTCAAGTCTGTTAGATAATCGCATCTGGTCATTGTTCCGGGATAAGAAGGGGAATATTTGGGTTGGAACATTTAAAGGTCTTGACAGGTTTGATCCTGTCGAGAAAAAGTTTATCCATTACAATCAGGAATCCGGAAAACAATCGGTTTACTGGATCAACGAGGACAATGCGAATAACTTATGGTTAGGTGGAGAGGAAGAATTGGTGGTATATAATGAAATAACAGGTATTACTATTAAATATAAAGAGCATAGCCGATCGTTCTGCCAGGATTCAAAGGGCAGGATTTGGCTTGCGACCTTGGACAAAGGATTAGCACTATACGATAAGGTGAAACGAACTTTTAAGTTCTATGACGAGTCCTGCGGTTTGGCGAATAATCAAGCATTAAGTCTGCAGGAAGACAACCTGGGCAATTTGTGGATTAGTACAGGTAATGGCCTTTCGAAATTTAATCCGGAAAAAGGAACCATCCGGAATTTTGGCAAGGAAGACGGATTACAGAATAATCAGTTTAGCTATGGGGCATCCTATAAATCGTCAACTGGTGAACTCTTATTTGGAGGAATTGCCGGTTTCAACATATTTAATCCGCAAAACGTAAAGGACAATGATTTTATCCCGCCCATTGTATTTACCGATTTTAGAATATTTAACCGCACTGTTGCAATCGGCAAAGGGAAAAAGGATATTCTGACGAGCAGCATTTCCGAAACTAAAGAGATTAAACTGCCTTATGATCAGAATGTATTTACAATCGAGTTTGCTGCTCTGAATTATGCCAACAGTAATAAAAATCAGTACAAGTACATTTTGAAGGGCTTTGAAAAAAATTGGAACGAAGCAGGTACTCAGCATTCGGCAACTTATACCAACCTTAATCCGGGCGATTATGTATTAAAAGTAAAAGCGTCGAACAGTGATAATGTTTGGAATGAGCAAGGTGTTGAGTTACATATCAGTGTACTGCCACCTTTCTGGAAAACCTGGTGGTTTAAGATCCTAACGTTGCTATTTATTTTTTCGATTATCTTTTTGTTGATTGTTTTTCTTACTAATCGGACAAGACTCAGACACGAATTGGTTTTCGAAAGGCTCAGGTCGAACAAGATGCATGAACTTGATATGATGAAACTTCGTTTCTTTACAAATGTTTCTCATGAAATCCGGACTCCTCTAACCCTGATTCTTGGTCCTCTCGAAAAAATGATGAATACCGAGTTGTCCAAACATGAGATAAAGAATTACCTGGGCATTATGCACCGCAATGCAAAGCAGTTGCTTAAGCTTATCAACCAACTGCTTGATTACCGGAAGTTAGAATCCGGCAATCTCAAGATTGAACCTGCCCGTGCTGATCTGATCAATTTTGTGAGGGAGCTG
>DATBXH010000974.1:0-2217 GCA_036514375.1 Bacteroidales bacterium
GGCCGCTGCTTTAATCGATCCTGCTGCAGGTTCCATTTTAGCCATTGCCGAATCGCTTACCAATATTGTTTGGGCCCCGCTTCAGGATGGGATCAAAGGAATTTCGTTGAGTGCAAACTGGATGTGGCCTTGCAGGAATCCGGGCGAAGATTCCCGTTTATACCGCGCCGTAAAGGCAGCCAGTGATTTTTCTTTAGCGCTTGGCATCAATATTCCAACCGGAAAGGATTCTCTTTCCATGACACAGAAGTACCCCAACGGCGATGTGGTTTATTCACCGGGTACGGTAATTATTTCTTCTTCGGCCGAAGTCACGGATATTCGGAAATCCGTAACTCCTGTCGTTAAAGATATCGTTGGATCCGCATTGGTTTATATCGCTTTCTCAAAATCACCTTATCATCTCGGCGGCAGTAGTTTTGCCCAGAGCATAAATCTGCTGGGTAATACCACGCCAACTGTCGATGATCCTGAATATTTTTTAAATGCATTTAGTGCATTGCAGCAATTGATTGAAGAGGGTAGAGTCCTTGCCGGTCATGACATCTCTGCGGGGGGTATGGTTACCACCATGCTGGAAATGACATTTGCTTCCAACAGTCTGGGTATGATGGTTGATTTAACTGATATTCCCGAAAACGATATTATCAGACTTTTATTCAGCGAGAATCCCGGTGTTATTGTCCAAGTAGATGATTTGGTAGCAGTTCAGGCATTTCTCGATAAATGTAAAATAGATAGTTTCTGGATTGGAGACGTTATTCCGGAACGAAAATTAACCGTCAAAAAGGATCATCATCACTGGAAATTCGATATCAACAAACTCCGTGACGCCTGGTTTAAGACATCATATCTGCTCGATCGCAAACAAAGCGGTGAGAAACTGGCATTAGACCGATACAATAATTATAAGGTTCAACCGCTTCATTTTACATTTCATAAAGGATTTAAAGGGACTTTTGAATCGCTGGGCATTAATCCCAAACGAAGAGAAAATACCGGCGTTAAAGCAGCTATTATCCGTGAGAAAGGAGTGAACGGCGATCGCGAAATGGCATATGCCATGTATCTTGCAGGTATGGATGTAAAGGATGTTCACGTTACCGACCTGGTTTCCGGTCGCGAAACCCTGGAGGATGTCCAGATGATTGTGTTTGTTGGTGGGTTCTCTAATTCAGACGTGCTGGGTTCTGCCAAAGGTTGGGCCGGTGCTTTTCTTTATAATCCGAAAGCTAAAACAGCATTGGATAATTTTTATAAACGCAGAGATACCTTAAGCCTTGGAGTTTGCAATGGTTGCCAGTTGATGATAGAACTTGGACTGGTGACTCCTGATCACGACCGGAAGCCTAAAATGAGGCATAACAGTACTCATAAATTTGAATCGATATTTCTCAATGTAAATATTCCGGAAAACAAATCGATTATGTTAAAAAGCCTTGCCGGTAGCCGGCTAGGTATTTGGGTAGCCCACGGCGAAGGCAGGTTTGATTTTCCTTACGAGGAAAGCAGGTACAATATAACTATGAAATATAGCTACGACGGCTATCCTGGTAATCCAAACGGTTCAGCTTATAATGTGGCTGGCATTTGTTCCGATGATGGCCGCCATTTGGTGATGATGCCGCATCTTGAACGTGCTATCTTCCCTTGGAATTGGGCTTATTATCCGTCCAAACATCAAGCTGATCAGATAACGCCGTGGATTGAGGCCTTTGTAAACGCCCGCGAATGGATGAAGTCACATAAATAAAAAAGTGCGGGTGAAACTGGAATTTTGCTGTTTCACCCGCACACTTTAATTATATTTTCCTCAATTTGGCAAGGTTATCTTATTTGTTAACCTTGTAAACCTAATTTGATTAACGACTTACAAAGAAGTGTCTCCGGTAGTTTCTGCATTCGGAGCGGTTTCAACTCTCTTTTTTCTGCCACGTCTTGCAGGAGTTGCAGATGCTGTTTTAGCTCTTTTGGTCCTGGCAGCTTTGGCCGGTTTTTCAGCTTTGGCCGATCTTTTAGTTGTAGCTTTTTTATTATCAGCTAAATTCAAAGCTTTGGGTTTACGACCTCTTTTTCCTTTAACTTTGGTTTCTTTTGTTACTGTGCTTTCTGCGGGACCTGCAAATTCTTCAATCTTCTTTTTTGCAGGTCTGCCTCGCTTTGCTTTTATACCCTCACTTGTTTTTAGAGGTGCACTTTCATCAATCTTCTCAACTA
>DATBXH010000975.1:0-7046 GCA_036514375.1 Bacteroidales bacterium
TCCGGAAGCCACTCATCCGGTGTTATCGGTCTTATTTGAATGGTATCAAGCATTAGTAAAGGTTTGGTATTGAAAGTTGGCAAACAACAATTGTGGTAGAAAACATGCAGAACTGCAAAACTATGTTTGCATCCGCTTTGACAAAGCTATTTATGTAAATTTCCTCTGCAAACCCACTAAAAATGTTATATTTTATAACTGTTTGCCGGGCAAAGTAACTATTATTAACCTCTATTTATTATTTTTTTATAAAACCGTTCAGTGAAAATTCACCTTCCACTTCTAACCCGATCAGATTTATTAAAGGTATTCCTAACTTTACTTTTGTCTGCCATTTTTCTGATTTTTTTAAATCATTATATATCTGACTAAGTTTCTTATTTTCTGCTTCGCCATAAGTTCGAAATAATAAATCAAGATAGTCTGTAATTTTATTTATTATGTTAAGTGATTGTTGGCTATTAACTTCAACAAAAACATTTTCAATCGCTCTTTCAATTTCATCAATTCTTTGTTCATCTGAATTCAGATGGATCAAATAATCAAATTGATCATCCAGTTTATCGTCAATTTCTTTTAGATAAGATAAAATGATGTCATATTTACTGTCAGAAATATCAGATGTCAAGCTTTTATCATAGACTACAAAACTTTCAATTAGTGATTGCACACTGATAAGTTCCAAACTATTACCACATTGAATAGAAGGGCTGTTCTTACTTATCGCTTTATTGATAATTTCAATGTTAAATGCAAATGAGTCATCCGATTTACGGCATTCGTTGCAGTTACAGCCAATTTTTTCTGAAATTCTGAGATTGGAATAATGTCTGTTAATCTCTTCAATTTTTGACCGGAGAACAATTAGGAACTCTTTTTTAAGATCTCCATTCAACCGGATAAAAATACAGTTCTTTTTACCGAACCGAATTTCTCTGACCATCGCCTTGCATTTCTGTTTATAATCGAGAATAACCCCATATTTCCAATATTTATTATTATAAATATTTTCATTCATCATGACAATTAATTGGGTAATAATACCTTTAGGCATAAATTCGTACTCGAAAATATATACGAGGTCATTCTCGTTAACGATCCATTCCGTATCACAGGGTTTATCATCAAATAATTGGGGTGCAAAATAATATTTACCATGTTGATAACATATGTTAAATTGCGGATTTTTCATCAGGTTCAATAATTCAGACTGTTTATCTGCAAATTCAGGTTCATTCCATATCTCAATTAAATCCCTGTCGGTGAACCTGCCCTTTGCATCCTTTATTTTCTGACAATCTAATACATTATATATAGCTTTTGTAACCCATCTGTGATTAAGAAATAAAATATTAGTAAGTTGAATATCCTCTTTGAAATGTAAGAAAATTCCCAAATCATGAAAATATTCACTTAAATACAAAGCCTGTTCTTTATTCTGATTGTATTTTTCACAAATTTCATAAAATTTGGCCAGTGAAATGAAATTAAGATTACTCTTCTGTAATTCCTGAATTTCATTACGAATCAATACCCATACTTTTGGCAAGGGATCACCAATGCCTTTTAATTTTTTGTCTTTTATAATCCTAAAAATATTTCTCTTCAGGCTATCAAGTTTTGGTCTAAAGTCGGATTCCCAATTAGGCAATTTTGAATTGCAACTGATGTACTGGATATCACAAATTATTTGAGGAAAAAGCTTTTGATATTCTTCCAGTGATATTTTTATATACCCCTGATCAATTTTATTTAAAACAATCACAACCGGAGAGTCGCCTGCAAGCGAATTAATGATGTTAAGCCAATAATAAAAATCATCAAATCTTATATCTTTTCTTGCTTCAGTGACAAAAAGATAAACCGATCGCTTTGTTAAAAAAAATTGATGTGTGGCATGATATATTTCCTGGCCTCCAAAGTCCCAAAGATTAAAATGAAAATCTTTATCAGCATTGATATCAGATTTAGGAATTGTCCATGGGACGATATCAATGCCATACGTCGATTCTTTGTTTGGATCAAATACAAAGCTGTCATTCATCAAAGCATTTGCCAATGTACTTTTTCCGGCACGCTCCTCTCCAACAATGATCATTTTTGCTTCGAACAGTAAATCCGTCTCACCTTTAATGACACTCAAATAATTGTCGATGGCTGGTTTACCTCTCATTAAAATTTCAGCAGGCGGAGGTTTTAGTGTTTGGTAGTAATGATCAGCTGAATCTGAATCATCCTTCCTGATTTCTTCAGGCAAAGGCATTAACTCAAAATATTTTCTTAAATACTCTTTCCCTCTTCCAATAAATTCAATAGGTGGAGATACTAAAGAATTTCCCTTTAAAAAAATATTCTTTCTCTTCCAATGTACAACATCCATGTCAATATAAAGAAAATCTTCATCTGCAGTAAAAGGTAGAAGATGTGTAATATTATTATATGTGAGATCGACAACTTCTAAATTTAGTAAATTTTTAAGTTCTCTGGGTACGCAGGATATTCTGTTTAACTGCATTTCCAATTTTACCAGATTTTTACAATAAAATATCTGGTAAGGAATGTCAGTCAAGTCATTTTCATCATAAAATAAATATTTCAGCGTTTCTGGAAAATATCCAATGTCATCAGGAAAGGATTTAATTTTGTTTTTACCTAAGGACAGGGATTTTAAATTTTCTAATCTTGTCAGGCTTACAGGTAGTTTGCTGAAATTATTTCTCCATATATTCACATCCCTTAATTTCTTCAATTTCGCTAAGGAATCAGGTAAATCGGAGAGGTTATTACCGGATAAATCAAGCATCTCTAATTCCGAAAAATTTTCGATTCTGTCGGGTATATCGTTTAAACCGGTAAACCTCAATGAAAGCTTTCTTAAGTCTTTTAATTCAAATATTTTATTTGGTATAGAATTAAGTGCATAGCTATCAATTTTGAGTGCATAATCGGCATATACGGCTCCATAATTAAGCTGTAATTCTTTAATGATGTCCATGTCAGATATGGTTTAGATAGGGCTTGACAGACGGTATGTTTGTCAACATACTGTGTTTTTCAGGGTAGTTGATTAAAATCTTTTTCACCAAGTTGACACATAATTCTCTTCTTTTTTCATGGTTCCTTTTAACTTCCTGTTTATATCCCCAGATATGGGTAACCAATTCTTTTTCATCAAAAGGATTATTAAGAAGAAATTCGGGCTGAATACTTAGTTTATTCGCGCAAAGGGCAAAAAGCCTCTGTTCAGCAAATACCATTTGAGTGACATTTTCAAGTGGTTTCTCAAGGTTATTTATCATAAATCTGAGCGATTCGGAGGTATATAGTTCTTTCAGTTCTTTATTCGCTATATAATAAAATGCCGCATTTAATGCAGGTATCGTCCAATCCCATTCCGGATCAAATTCATAACCTTTAGGAATTTTCAGGTACTGCTTGGCTGGGTAAATATCAGGAAATATTTCTTCTTTGTGAACAATCACCAAATCCCTTTTATCGCAAAGTGATGAAAGGTCCTGCCATATAATCAGATCAGTATCCAATACGCATACAGGGACATCTTCATTTTTCAGGCAAACAATTTTAGCGGCAGCCCAAAAAATACTTGGATCAATCGTATAGTCCATATGATCCAGCAAAGCAGTATCAATTTCGTTCCAAATATCAAGTATATTCAATTCTTTATAGAAATTATAGCCCACTTGATCAGTGTACATTTTTATGAAACCGTTATACTGTCGCCATTTTAATGCAGAAAGTATGGTTGTAAGAATTTCATAATCTTCTATAAAATATTTTTCTTGATTTTTTTGTTTAAATGGCAGCGTCCAATTCGTATGAATAGCTTTCATCGTTCCAATTTATATCTCTCAAATGCTTGAATTATTTCTTCTTTAGTACCCTTCAACGTTTTATAGTCAACAATAACAGTCTCGAGGGCTCTTACATAACTCAGTTCCGAAGAGTCCAAATCATTATTAACTCCCAGGTCCAATGTTGTCAGGTTATCTAATCCTTCTAAGGGTTTTAAAGAGTTTACCTTATACACACCGAGAAATATTCTTGAGCGCTGACATAATATGTTAAAAAATTCGTTGATAATATCTATATCAAGTTGCTTACTGCCGATTAAAGCCGGACCATTAGCACTGAATTCGTTATCTTCACCTGTTTGATATGCCCTGTAATTCAAACGCAGGATATCCTTCCAAATCAGAGGCAGGTTTTGCCACCATTCATACAATTTATGATTTTTAACATCGAAACAATTAAATTCCTTAGCAATTTCTAATTCAGAAAAATATTTCCTTTTTGAAGTAAAAAGAATTTTCAGGCCTTTAAGCTTATAAATAGTATCCAAAAGATTTTGATGTAAATTGTTATATTCACATTCCGTATTAATACAGCTTAAAAATTCAAGATTTACAAGTTCTTTTAATGGTCTAAGACTCTTTATTTTTAAATTATTTATGTAAAGAATTTTTAAATTCGTTAACTCACCTAATACCCCAATATCATCAACTTTAGTGTCGGAAATGTTCAGTATTTTTATGTTTTTTAATGCAACCAATGATGAAATATTTCTTATGTCTTTAAACGGTCGAAGGTCTATTTCTTTGAGATTGTCTATATCGCATAACAATTTATAACTTAGGATGGGTTTAATGTCATCTAACTGGTCGAATGAAACCGAATAATTTGAATTTAATACGGTTTGAATTTTGCAGAAAGTCTTTTGCCATTCGATATCCAGTTCTTTCCACCAGGAATGTAAATGATGAGCTGCCAGTTGGATATCAAATGATTTTTCTATTTCCGATCTGTTCAGAAATACCTTATCACTCGTGACTAACACTTGAAGATGGGTAAGTTCATTGGCTATATTAAATTTTTTAACATCTATTCCACCAATATTTAAATATTTCAGTTTCTTAAATGATTTTATCTGATCTAATGAAACTAGATCATTGTTGTAACAATCAAGAATTTCAATTTCTTTTAAAATAGTAATAGGTTCCAACGATTTAATTTCTTTATTAGTAATATAAAGTTTTTTCAAACCAACTATGTGATCATACATGATAGGCTTAACATCAATATCTAACAATTCGGCACCAATCATATAACAAAAACCGGAACCACTATATGCAGGAAAATTATATATTAATGCTTCATTTATAATTTCCTGCCATTCTTTTGAAAGGTTATTCCACCAATCTTTAATTTTGTCAATGTCAGTATTCTCCATAGAAGTAAAATATTATCATTTTAATCAATTATCTCGCTAATACCTGATTTCATTTATTTCGAACAATCAACTTTTTGACTATTTCTGTCACACGTGATCAATAAAACACGAGTTAAAATTAAAACTACTTTCATAATTATATTTTTTACAACAAACCATAATAATTGCAAACCCGAATCACTCCGGTTATTATCCATTCTCCCGTTTTTTGTATGGCCTGTATCTCATTTCTTCATAACAGTTAGCATATCGGTATAAGGCTGATGCAATTTGTTGTAAAAATCAGTATCTTTTTCCGCCATCCAAATTACAAAAAGTTAAATTTTCATACCACTATCTTCCCGTTTTTTTATCCAACTATGATCAAAGAATTAGACCATTAGGTAGTAAGTGGTTAAACCTTCGGGGCGAGAATCATAAACCGGAGTCCAGGGATTTATATCTCACAACGAACGTCAGTCAGCTAACATCCAACAACCAACCTCTAACAACTTTTTTAGGCACAATTTCTGTGTTTAATTTTCCGTTAATTAGTATAAACCCGCAATCCCTAATCTTATGTTATCCGAATTACTTGGAAACGACAAAATCATATTCCGGAAAATCAACAGTTATTTTAGGAAAAACCGTGTATTACCGGCTAAGATGGATAAACAAACGCGGTGAAACCAGCCCTGGAGCAGCATCATCAATGCTGTGGTGTGAGGGTAAGGAAGCATAGTTATATTCTTATTTATTGGTTTATAATTCCTTATATCTGGCTCCACCTTTCTTTGTGTAAAAAATACACAATAAAATTTGGAGGTCAAAAACTAGTTATTATCTTTGTGTAAAGATAACACAAAGATATGGACGAAAAACTTAAATACTGTTACGAATACCCCAGACCCTCGGTAACCACCGACTGCATCATTTTCGGGTTCGATGCCGGTGAACTCAAACTACTTTTAATTGAAAGGGGTATTGAACCCTTTAAAGGTAAATGGGCCTTCCCCGGAGGATTTTTGAACATGGACGAGAATACGGATGAATGCGCCCGCCGCGAATTGCTGGAAGAAACCGGATTGAAAGATGTGTTCATCGAACAGTTATACACGTTCAGCGATGTCGATCGCGATCCGCGCGGTCGTGTGATTACCGTTGTCTATTTCGCCCTGGTGAAATTGTCGGATTATAAAATACAAGCCGGCGACGATGCTCAAAATGCAAAATGGTTTGGTATCTCGAAGGTTCCTCCTCTGGCGTTCGACCATGACAGGATTTTACGCATGGCTTTAAATCGCCTGAGAGGAAAAATCCGTTATCAGCCTATTGGTTTCGAACTGCTTTCCGAAAAATTCACCATGCCCGAGCTGCAAAATCTGTACGAAACGATACTTGAAATGCAGCTCGACCGGAGAAACTTCAGAAAGAAGATCCTGGATACGGGCCTGCTCATCGATCATCAGGAATCCGTCAAAGGTCTACCTCACAAAGGCGCCAAATACTTCAGCTTTGACAGGAATAAATACAAGGAGCTTTCGGAAAGAGGCCTCAACTTTGAAATCTAATTACCTTAAATTGTAAAAAAATGATTATCCGCTATTTTACTGATAACGACCTGTACAAGTTTACCACCATGAATGCGATCCAGAAGAAATTTCCGCAGGCTGAAGTGATTTACAAATTTGTAAACAGGGGGAAGACCAAGTTTCCTAAGGGTTTTGCCGAAGCCCTCCGGAGTGAGGTGGACACCATGAAGGACCTGTATCTCACCGCTGAGGAAGAAACATTTATCCGAAGGAAATGTTACTTTTTC
>DATBXH010000976.1:0-2778 GCA_036514375.1 Bacteroidales bacterium
ATTTGAATAATGTCATCGAGGCTAAAATCATAATACTCAATGTACTCATCAGAGATAAAATTGCTAGGATTTTTGGCAATGTCCAGCATTAAACTGGTATAAATACCTCCTTGAAATTTAAAGATTACTGTATCCATCTGCTTTACAAACCTGGTTTTACGAGCTTTATAAATGGTAACCTGATCATTTAAATAACTATTGTATGCAGCTTTATATATACGAAGCACAGCTTCAGAAAGCCCAACATAATCGCCATTTTGCTGAATCGTCTCGCGATAAAAAGAAATTAACATTAATGGGAGCCGGCTGTAATTATTGGGGATATTGTCAATCATTTTCTTCAGGACATCTTTGGGATTGATTGGTTTTACTTTAACTTCTTTTAATTGAATAGTGTTAACATCAAGCAGAATAATATTTTCATCCGGATGCATATCACCAATACGCATCAATTTAAGTTTATATCCCAGACATGAAAAATAAATGGTATCACGTTCACTTCCCTTAGGAAGCTTAATAATAAAATCACCATTATCATTAGACAGCGTTGAGATATTCCTATTTCTGATATAGATGCTGGCATAAGCCACGGGACTCTTCTCTTTTCGATCTATAACCCTGCCCGAAAGACGAATCACTCTTGCAGTATCCATCTCCCCGATAGTATGATTTTGGGACTCAGTTAAAGAACTGGCATCCCTGGGAAGGATAGCAATGCTATTCCCTACCAGTTTAAAGGTATATTTAATAGGAGAAAGCATACTATCCAGGATTGTCCGTAGCTCCTGGTTATAAAACGTTGCAGAAATTTTATATTCTTTGGGAAATCCGTCAGGATTGAAGGAAATACCATAATCTATTGATTTGCGGAGCGAATCAATAGCAGCTTCAATATTAATATCATTAAATCTAAACGAGTGCTTGCTATCAAGAACCTGGGCCATCAGGTTTGCTGATACAAACCCTGACAACCAGACCTGGACAATGAGGATCAGGCATATTTTGCAGGTTCTTGTCATAATTGGGTTTCAACATCCCGGGCCGGTTATAACATAGCCATTGTTAGCTTTTTTGATGTCTACTTTATTTATTATACTAATGGTCTTAATAATATTATCCAGGTTGGCATCTTTAAAGTCAGAATTAACGCGGCATTTTTTCAATTTATCATTCTCAAAGGAAAATGACTGCGAGAACACTCTGCTCAGAACCTTAGTAACATACAATAAATCGACATTTTTAAAGATTATAATGTTCGTTTTCCATGAAGTTGTATTCACATCCGATTCTGCAGATTTCAATAGTTTGTGATCATTTGCATAGTAAACTCCCGTATTACCCTTTGTAAGCCTGATTTTTTCATTACCTGTTTTAGGCGATAACTCAACTGTCCCGGTTTCCACAACTACCTGAACACTATCACTGTTTTGGTAAGCTGCTACATTGAACGAAGTTCCCAATACTTTTACTTTTGCCCTGGGTGTTTGAATGACAAACGGCTGATTTTCATTATGAGTAACTTCAAAAAATGCTTCACCTGTAAGTTCAACATCTCGAAAGGCCTTATCAAAAACCTTCGGATATTTAAGTGACGCCCCTTTGTTGAGATACACCTTTGTTCCATCGGGCAGGATAATAGGAGTCAGTATCTTATGGTTTTCAGCAATTATTTTAACATAATCCCGCTTACCCACAAACCAGTAAGCGGCAATTCCAATCGTTACAAGTATGAGGAATGAAGCTGCAATCCTCATTATTTGGGTTGTTAAACGTCTTTCTTTTGCTACCTTTCCGATTGAGGGGACATGAATGCGATTTTCCATTTTTGTCCATGCACTATCCGTGTTAAACACTTCCGATCCTTTGCTATAACTTAAATCCCATATCCTTTCAGCATTCGAAACCTCCTTATCGTTTTTATCAGAGGCCGACTTCCATTGCATGAACTCTTCTTTTTCTTTCTCATCTAACTCTCTGCCAAGATATTTGGTAATGAGCTTCCAGTCAATATTTTCTTCTTTTTCTTTCATAATATTCTCCTTAAATTAAGGATTCTTTTCAGGGTAAATACCCTATTAAAAAAAGTAATAGCAGTATCATATAATCCTTCAGATTTTCGCGGAATTGTTTTAAGATGCTGGTCATATGAGCTTCTACCGTTTTTATGGAGATATTTAGTTTCTCTGAGATTTCCTGGTATTTTAAACCTTCATTCCGGTTAAGTTCAAAAATTTCACGGGTGCGTTCCGGCACTTGCTCAAGTGTAAGCTGTATAACATGCATCATTTCCCCAATTTCTGCATAGTTTTCCTGTAATTCAAATGATGGGCCCTCAATGATTGCCTTAGCTTCATAGTTCTTCACAATTTTCTGGTGCCTGATATTCTTTAAGGAATTATTATATACAGATTTAAACAGGTATGACTTTACAGATGTTGTCAATTCCAGGTCTTCCCGTTTTTCCCAAACATAATAAAAAATATCCTGGACAATCTCTTCTGCAGTAACATTGTCTTTTAGTATTTTGTAAGCAAAGAGGCAAAGTGATTTATAATATGCCCGGAACAGCGTCTCAAAGGCCTTTTCGTCACTTTTCTTGATACGAGAGAGCAATTCCAGGTCCGTAAAACTCATGGTAGTTATTGTGTTAGTATCAATTAGCTTCTAAAGATAAAAGAAATTGTTTATAAAAAGGTTATTTTGGCAGTAGAATGATATCCTTTAGAGAAACCGGCGTATTTCTTAAACCAGTGAGTTACTTACCAATTCAACTACCTT
>DATBXH010000977.1:0-2797 GCA_036514375.1 Bacteroidales bacterium
CTATTTTGAAATTAACCCGGTTCATTTTTTCAATCTGTTCGTAATTAGGCTTATAATAATCATTTATGGTCGACTTTACTTCCTGGTAACGATACGAAATACTTATCGTCAGTTCGCTCTTTTCACTCAGGGGAAACATAAACCCGATACCAGGGTTGAGCATATATCCTTTTTTTCCTTTTGTTTCTTAACCCGAAATATCGTTATGAATGGGACCAATGGGGAACAGGAATCCACTTTGAACAAACAGGAAAGGAGCATAATATTTTTGGTTGAAGTACTGTCTCAGATCCATGTAAATAGGAGCCTGGGTTGTGTTAAAAAATTCCAGGCCGGCGCCAACACCAATTGCTGTCGAAGGGATGAAATGCCAAAAGCTTTGAAGGTGAAGGCTTAGCGGTGATTTTTCCTGATTATCACCGGAGCCTACCACCCAGCCGCCTTCAATACCAAAGCGGAATCCGCGGGTCAAGGTAATGACCGCTTTCTGTTTTTCTTGCCTGATTTTTTCTTCTTTTGAAATTAGACGTACTTCATTTGCTTTGAAAACCAGCAGACTTCCACCTGTAATTTCAATTTTTACAATGGAATCGCGAACCCATTCCCTAATGTCACCTTTAATGACTCCTCCGTTTTTTAAATAGAGAACATCTTCCATCCTTTTCTGTGAGAACGTTGCCAGTGATACCAATGATAGTAAAAAGACAGTAAAAATTAGCTTTTTCATAAGTCAGGATTTATGCTTTAGATGAATTGGAATAGAAAAGGTTGCGTATGAAATTTCTTCGCGTTCTACGCAACCTATTTCAATTTCAGGCATCTACCGGAAAATTAAATCTTACACATATGAAACCCAATCCTTTTATCAAGATCGCTGTCTTTATCCTTATTGGTGTAGTTTGGACGAGCTGCCAGGACAAAGTGATTGAAAAATACAGCGCCAGTGTACCGGTTTACATGTCGTACACGGATTTGCGCCAGGCTGTAAAAAGTACTGAATCGGCAACGTTAGAGAAACCAGGGAAGATCTACTTTAAAGATCATTACATTTATATAAATGAGTACTTTAAAGGAGTTCATGTTATTGATAATACAAATCCTGCGAGTCCCAAGGAAAAGAAATTTATTGAAATTCCGGGAAATGTTGACATTGCTATAAAGGATAACACACTTTATGCCGATAGCTATGTCGACCTTGTTGCTATTGATATCAGCAATTTAGCTAATGTCCGTGAAGTACACAGGATTAAGGATGTTTTTTCATATGCTATTCCTGAAAACCCGGTGAATTATTACGATGAATGGCCTGACGCCACCAAAGGGGTTGTGCTCCGGTGGGAGGTAAAAGAAGTAACAAAAGATGTGAAACCTCAGACCAATCCTGTATATTACGATATATATACATACAGAGGTGACCTTTTGTCGAATTTTACGGGTGCAAAAACGAGCTCAACATCAGGTAGTCAGGGTGGGACCAGTTCAGTTGGAGTAGCCGGATCGATGGCCAGGTTTGCCATAAAACAGGATGCTCTCTATGTTCTATCTACTTTTGAAATTAAGGTCGTAAACATTACTGATATTGACTTCCCTGTTACCACAAATTCAATCACCAACTATTCCGGTATTGAAACCATCTTCCTCAATGATGAATTTATGTACCTGGGGGCTCAGACAGGAATGAGTATTTATGAAGTATCCAACCCGTTCAAACCCAAATTTGTCTCTACCTATAACCATTTTACAAGTTGCGATCCCGTTGTTGTTGAAGACAATTATGCCTACGTAACCCTTCGTGCCGGTATTCGCTGTCGGAATACAGCTACAAATCAATTGGACGTTATTGATATATCAGACAAGTTGCATCCGACCCTTCTGACTTCTTACGGCTTTTCTGAGCCTCACGGTTTAGGTATCGAAAACAGTATACTTTTTCTTTGCGATGGAGAAGACGGACTTAAAGTTTTCAATGCAACTGACGTAATGCACATCAAAGATCATCTTATATCACATTTTAAGAACATTCAGGCAACGGATGTTATCCCTGTTGGAGGAAATCTTTTTATGATAGGCGATAATGGGTTTTATCAGTACGATTACACTGATCTGCAAAATATTAAATTGTTAAGCAAGATCGAAGTAAAGCATTGAATTTCGAAAGGAAGCCGGGAAACTTTCGGGAGAGCCGGTTTATTGGACCATTATAGCCTCCAGGTTTTCTTTTACGGTGTGGCCATCAGTGAGCTGATTTTGATATGTAAAGGAAATCTCTACCCACTCGGTCGCGGCAGGTTCCTCTCCATTATGCAGTCTTCTCGTTATAAACATCATGACAATGTAGGTGCCATTTGTTGCCAGAAGGTTTTCAGGTATTGATATGCCCTGCTGGTTATGGCAGACAGTAATAGCAGGGTTATTGTTACATGCCAGTGGCACCGTTAAATCTGACAGGCCATGCCAACTGGTTTCATTTTTTTTCCGGATATTAATACTTACATCGCGCAAATGAGAATGATACGCTGTGTATACTACGTTTATATTGCTTGAATGCGGATTCGCTCCTTCTTGTTGTTCTTTAATACCAAGTAATTTGATCGAATTACTGTTGTTTACTACCATTGAGTTGAGGGTTTTGCCATGTCCGGGCAGGTAGTTATAAATGTGTTTGCTTCTGTCTATTACTTCCCGGATTTCGAAACGGATAGCGATCTTTTCCACAGGCAATCTCTCGGAAGATAAAATATCATCACCTGGTCTCAGTTCCGGAAGAAGGTGGTTTTTATGGCTGGTAAGTACTTCC
>DATBXH010000978.1:0-2112 GCA_036514375.1 Bacteroidales bacterium
AGGGATATACCGGAGGGTTTTAACAAAACCCTTGATGCAGTTATTGGTCCGCTAAATATGGCAGCCGATTGTGTTGATAAAATATCCAAAGGCAATATTCCGGATAAGATTACCGATCATTACCATGGAGATTTCAATGTCATCAAGGACAATCTGAATCAGTGTATTGATGCTATTAATAATCTGGTGGCCGATGCAATCATGTTGTCGGAGGATGCCGTTAAGGGACGCATTAATTCACGCGCCGATATCAACCGGCATGACGGAAACTTCCGCAAGATTATGGAAGGTGTAAATGAAACACTTGACACCCTGGTCGGTTTTATCGATACACTGCCTGTGCCGGCTATGGTTATCGACACCTCGTATTCCATTCAATACATGAATGCTGTTGGAGCCAGTCTGGGAAGCAGTAACACTCAGCAGGTTCTTAATACCAAATGCTACGATTTCTTTAAAACACACGATTGCAATTCAGATAGATGTGCTTGCCGCCGGGCTATGAATACCGGTATTGTTTCTTCGGGTGAGACGGTAGCCAATCCGGGAAACCTGAACCTTGATATCAGTTATTTCGGTGTTCCCGTAAAAGATAGATCAGGCAGAATTAACGGCGCGTTTGAAATTGTTTCCGACCAGACGGCCATCAAAGAAGCAAACAGGATTGCCAGCAGGATTGCCGATTACCAGGCTCTGGAAGTGGAAAAAGTAACAAATGCATTGACTAAACTGGCAGAAGGCAGGATTAATTTTACTGTCGAGGCTGGTGATACGGATGAGTATACGGTGAGCGTGAAAGAGACATTCAACAACATTTATAAGGCCATAGCAAATGTGAAAGAGTCTACCGCTCAGATTATTGAGAAGGCAAAAGCAGTTGCAAAGGGCGATTTGACTATAACTTTGCAGAAACGTTCGGAAGAAGACGACCTGATGGGAGCAATGGACGAAATGGTTCAGGCCAATGCAGCCATCATCAGCGAATTTATGCTTGCCATTGATAATATTGTGCTGGCAAGTCAGCAATTGCAGTCTGTAGCTATACAAATATCTTCAGGTTCCAGCGAACAGGCTTCCTCTACGGAAGAAGTTTCTTCTTCGATGGAGGAAATGGTTAGTAACATCAACCAGAATGCAGATAATGCACGTCAAACCGAGCAGATTGCACTCCGGGCCTCCGGCGATATTAAGGAAGGCAGTAAGGCTGTATCAACAGCTGTGGAAGCCATGAAAACAATTGCTGAAAAGATAGCGATTGTTGGTGAATTAGCGGAAAAAACAGATCTTCTGGCGATCAATGCAGCTATCGAAGCAGCCCGTGCGGGAGAACTCGGTAAAGGTTTTGCAGTAGTGGCTGCCGAGGTGCGCAAGCTGGCCGAAAATAGTCAGGCGGCTGCCAAGGAAATAAATCAGGTTTCGAAAGCCAGTGTAAAGATTGCAGACGAATCGGGTGCTTTGCTTGAGAAAATTGTTCCTGATATTCAAAAAACAGCCATACTGGTTCAGGAAATTGCGTCTGCCAGCCTTGAACAGAATTCAGGTGCCAACCAGGTAAATAATGCCATCATGCAACTTAATGCAGTTACCCAGAAAAATGCTGCAGCTTCCGAGGAAATGTCATCGAGTGCCGAAGAATTAGCCAGTCAGGCTGAACAGCTTAGCGAACTCATTTCGTTCTACAAGATTCATGCCGATAGAAAACTCATTACGAAATCGGGCACGGAAAGAGACAGAATGATCGGTGCACGGCCGGCGACAAAAACCACTGCTGAGGGTCACAATGTAAAACATCAGTCCAAAGTGGATATCCATTTGGACGGTGCCGAGATGGATAAGCATTACGATCACTTTTAATAAGTACAGTCAATTATAAATTTAATTACGACGAATATGGTAAATACTTTTCTGTCATTCATCGTTTGCGGTGAATTGTACGCTGTAAATGTAACTAAAGTGCTCGAAGTATTAGAGAAACAAAACATTACCCGGGTACCAAACGCACCCGATTACATAAAAGGCATTATCAACTTCAGGGGCGATGTTGTCCCGGTATTTGAGTCGCGCAGGAAGTTCAACCTTCCTGCACGGGCCGAGGAAGATTCTTTTGTCATC
>DATBXH010000979.1:0-4176 GCA_036514375.1 Bacteroidales bacterium
AGATAGTGTTTTTGAATATTTATTTTTTGATAACTTACAAATCTTTTAACAAACAAAGTCGAGATCGGTTTTGGTCTTTTTCAGTGAGTTGTTAATAAATTGTTAATAAATGAGTGTAGGTTGTTTATAAAAGGTATCACATAGCTCCTATGTATTGATAAGCGGATGTTAATTTTGCCGCGAATATTATAATAGGGCTGATAATAGAACTTAACTTTCAGTAAATTTTTATAAAATGTCGAAAGTAATTGCATTAGCTAATCAAAAAGGAGGCGTAGGTAAAACCACGACCGCCATCAACCTGGCTGCCAGCTTGGCAGTTCTCGAAAAAAAAGTACTGCTTATCGATGCAGACCCGCAGGCAAATGCCACGTCAGGTCTGGGGTTCGATATCCGGGCTATCAAGAGCAGCATTTATGAATGTCTTATCGATGATTTAGATCCAAAGGATGTTGTGTTAAAGGCCGAAGTGCCTGGACTTGAAATTATTCCTTCTCATATCGACCTGGTTGGTGCTGAGATTGAAATGGTTAATTTGCCGAATCGGGAAAAGGTGATGAAACGTGTAATTGACAAGATCAGGGATAGTTATGATTATGTTCTTATCGATTGCTCACCTTCATTAGGATTGATAACTGTAAATGCACTTAGTGCAGCTGATTCTGTAATTATTCCTGTACAGTGTGAATATTTTGCGTTGGAAGGGCTCGGGAAATTGCTTAATACAATAAAGTTTATACAAACTCGTTTAAATACTGCTCTTGAAATCGAGGGCTTCTTGCTTACCATGTACGATGCCCGTCTCCGCTTAAGTAACCAGGTTGTTGATGAGGTTACCAAGCATTTTCAGCAAATGGTATTTAAAACGCTCATTCAACGTAACATTAAATTAAGCGAATCGCCAAGTTTTGGTAAACCTGTAATTTTATATGACGCTAGTTCTACGGGTTCAATTAATTATTTAAATATGGCCAAAGAACTTTTACAAAAAAATGACCAAACGGCTGTTAAGAATTCGCAAAAAGTTGTGAATTAATTTTATAATAACGATTAAATTCAGAAATGTCTGCAAAGAAGAATTCTTTAGGAAGAGGACTAGGAGCTTTAATTGAGGAGGCTACTGAAAACAGCAAGCCGGAAGAAGCAGTTGCTTCTATAAATGAGATAGATATTAATTTAATAGAAGTCAATCCTTTTCAACCAAGGAAGACTTTTAATGATGAAGCTATCGACGAGCTGGCGTCTTCCATTAAGGAACTTGGAATTATACAACCAATCACTGTTCGTTTGCTTGATAATGGGAGATACCAACTAATTACGGGTGAACGCAGGTATCGCGCCTCGCAGAAAGCTGGTCTTACATCTATGCCGGCCTACGTGCGTACAGCCAATGATCAGGCAATGTTAGAGCTGGCCTTGGTTGAAAATATTCAACGTGAGGATCTCGATGCTATCGAAATAGCTATCAGTTATCAACGGCTTGTAGATGAATGTAATTTAACTCAGGAAAACCTTAGTGATCGTGTTGGAAAGAAACGGTCTACCGTAGCAAATTATTTGCGTTTGCTCAAACTTCCTGCTGAAATTCAAGCAGGAATAAGGATGAGAAAAATTTCAATGGGCCATGCCAGAGCACTAATTAACATCGACTCAACCGAGGAGCAGGTAAAGATATATAATATGGTCGTTGAGGACGACTTGTCAGTACGACAGGTTGAGGATTTGGTGCGGGCTTTGAATGATCCTAAAGAAGAGCCTCAGGTTACTTTGACAAAGAATAATGCAAAAGATGATGACTCTTCTTCTGATTTTGCTGATTTTCGTGATCAATTAAGAACTTTTTTTAAGACAAAAGTAGATTTAAAACGAAGCAACAACGGCACTGGTAAGATAGTAATACCTTTTCGTTCCGATGAAGAATTGTTGCAGATTATGAGTCTTGTAGAGAAAATAAAAAATTAGAGAATTAATAGGTTGCTGGCATTGTATTGGAAATTTGAAAGATATGTTATAGTTTTGGTTTTGTTGATGTCGCTGTCTGCAGAATTTGTTCACGGACAGGATAGTTTAAAAACAGACACCCGTAAACCCATTACAATGCAGATGGATTCTCTTGGGCAAGATACGACCTCTGTTGTTGTTCTTAAACATTCTCCAACCAAGGCAGCTCTTTTATCTGCTGCCTTTCCTGGTTTTGGACAAATCTATAATCGCAAGTTTTGGAAGTTACCCATCATTTATGCCGGAATAGGAATTTCGGCATATTATTTAATTAAAAATCAGAAGCTTTACAAAGATTATTACGAAGGTTTGGTAAATTATAGTAACACAAACAACGTTAAATCCGTACAACATCTTGATTTAATAAATAAGCCATATATCACAGAGACAGGCCGCATTAATGAAGCTTTAGTTTTTTATGTTGATGTTTTCAGGCGATATCGTGATTGGAGTTTTGTTTTTCTTGCAGGCACTTATGTCCTTAATATCGTTGATGCTGCTGTAGATGCTTATTTATTTGATTATGACATAAGTGACGATCTGACGGTTAGGGTTCAACCCATTATGACCAACACTATTGCCAATAGAAGTGCATTTGGATTAAAACTCAGTTTTAATCTACATTAAACTTAAAATAAATGAGAATGAAAAAATTGTTTTTGTTGGTCACATTACTACTTCCGTTAGCGGTTAGTGCTAATTATTTCTACAGAAATTCAGATCGCATCGCTAAAGATACCACTGATGCGATGGAAAACGATACAACTGCTGCTGATATAAAATTTTTAAACTATAATAGAAATATTGATAGTCTGGTCAGTACATTATATTCTCAACCTACTTCAGTTGATAATCCATTTGTTTTGTCGGAGGCAGACAGTACTTCCATTTATGCCGATCGTCCCGATTCTTTTTATATCGACCGTCTTAAAAAGATTCCGTCTGTTATTGGGTTAACTTACAACAATATTGTTAAGAAATACATTGAGGTTTATACCATCAAGAAACGCGATAAACTTGAAGAAATTCTTGCACTTAAGAATTATTATTTTCCAATGTTTGAGGAAGTGCTTGATAGTTATGATTTACCTTTAGAATTAAAATATCTGGCAGTTATCGAATCAGCTTTAAATCCCAGGGCCGTTTCACGTTGTGGTGCAACCGGATTGTGGCAATTTATGTATGGTACTGGCAGGCTTTACAAGCTGACGATTAATTCATTCTTAGACGAACGTCGGGATCCGTTAGCAGAAACTCAGGCTGCAGCCAGGTATTTGAAGGATATGTACAGTATATATAATGACTGGATACTTGTTATTGCTGCGTATAATTGTGGTCCCGGAAATGTTAACAGAGCAATCAGACGTTCGGGTGGTAAGACGAATTATTGGGATATTTATTACTATTTACCTCGCGAAACACGTGGATATGTTCCTGCATTCATTGCTGCCACCTATTCTATTAATTTTTATAAGGATCATAATCTGACCCCTAAAGTCATGGAACAACTTCCATACTCTGATACGGTAGTTGTCCATAAAAATATTCACCTGGAACAAATTGCAGATGTTTTAAAGGTCCCGGTTCAATTGATAAGAGATTTGAATCCTGAGTATAGACGAGATGTTATTCCGGGAGGTTATTCGAATTGCACACTTAGGTTACCTGCCCCGTTAGCTACTAAGTTTGTTGACTTGGAAGATTCTATCGTCAGGTATAAAAACACTCAGTTTTTTGCGAATGACTTTAAAGTTATTGATCCGATGGGATCGAGATATAGCAGATACACCTCTGTTCCGGCTCCTGCCAATATGAAAAAGCTTTACCATAAGGTAGCAAACGGTCAAACCTTAGGGCAGATATCTACGATTTATCATGTTAGCATTGCCGATATCAGGTACTGGAACGATATTCCTGGTAATAAGATTAGAGCTGGCAGGCGTTTAGTGATTTATGTTCCCAAGAAGGTTGCTGCTAAATATGAAAACCTGGCAGCTGCGACAGACGTAAACACGTCAAAGGAAACTGCCGGCACAGACTATATCTATTACGAAGTTAAATCCGGAGATACAATCTGGAAAATTGCCAGTCTTTATCAGGGTGTTACAGGCGATGATTTGATGAAATGGAATAACCTGACCGACGGAAGCAAAATCAAACCGGGTGAAAAGATTA
>DATBXH010000980.1:0-4656 GCA_036514375.1 Bacteroidales bacterium
CTCCGGATAACTGAAGTCTATTTCAGGGTGATGCATACAATATTCTTCAATTTCGATAGCGCGTACAGCCCGTTTCTTGTTTTCAATATCGCTGTTGTTGTGAATATTTTTATAAGAGGCAAGAATAGCAATAAGCTCCTCGAGTGGTTTTTGTTCCAGTTCGTCGCGCAAAGGCTGGTTAACAGGAACATGAATAAGTTTATACCCCTGGATTACAGCTTCGATATATAATCCCGACCCACCGCAAAGTACGGGCATCTTTCCACGTTTCACAATATCTTCGAAAACAGGAACAAAGTCCTTCTGATATTCATATACATTATATTGCGTACCGGGTTCAACGATATCGATCAGATGGTAAGGTATGGTTTTGTCGTCGATAATATAGTCGGCATAATCTTTTCCTGTTCCCAGATTGAGTTGCCGGTAAACCTGTCGTGAGTCAGCACTGATGATTTCGCCGCCGATACGTGATGCAAGATGCGCAGCTACAGCAGTTTTACCACTTGCCGTGGGACCAAGAATTACGATGAGATTATATTCAGACATTATTCCTACAGTAATTACAGCCACAAATTACCGCAAAATATCTGCAACTGACGCGTAAAATTTGTTAATTTTGAACACTATTCTCAAAACAACCTAAATGATGAATTTTAACTTTGTTTTTAACCGGGCACGGAATATCATTGTAAGTCCTAAAACCGAATGGACTGTTATACAATCCGAAGCGCAGAGCAAAGAAGTAATTATTAAGACCTATGCCATACCATTTATGCTGATCATGACGGTATGTTCTGTCATTGGATCCATTATTATGGTCTCCAATATGGGGTTTGCCATTGTCAGAGCGATCGGAATTTTTGGATTAACCTATGTGGGTTTGTATATATCAGCGTTAATCATTAACGAATTAACCACCAGTTTTAATTCAAAAAAAGATAAAGATGCCACCTTCCGCCTTGTCATTTACTCCTCTACGGCTTATTTTATTATCATGTCTATTGTGTCGTTGTTACCGCCATTAAGCATGTTGTCGGTATTCGGGTTATTCTCTGTCTATCTTTTTTGGGAAGGCACTTCCATTTTACTGGAAACTCCCGAAGACAACAAGATTGGCTTTGTGGTAGTATCAACACTTGTCATCGCAGGAGTCTTTGCCATACTTTATTTAATACTCGGAGGAATTTTATCTGCGCTGTTTGCTGCAAAACTGATGGGATAAAAAACATAGCTGACATGTTTTGTCTGGCTGTAAGCACCCTATCACAGGAATTTCATCTCCTCTGGCGACCTTATCAGAGGCTGTCAAAAAAATTAATACTTTTGACATTCTTATGAGTTGTCAGTTTTTTACCATTTATTAAGATGTCAGATAATCAGCACCAGAATATTAATATCAAAAACAAGAAATCGTCTCATGAATACGAATTTCTTGATAAATATATTGCAGGTATCCAGCTTACAGGTACAGAAATTAAATCGATTAAAGCAGGAAAAGCCAGTCTTGTTGATTCATATTGTTATTTCCATCGGGGGGAACTATTCCTGAAAGGAATGCATGTTTCCGAATACTGGTGGGGAACATATAATAACCACGACCCAAAACGGGACCGGAAGCTGCTTCTTAACAAAAAAGAGCTTATTAAACTTGAGCGCAAATCACAGGAAAAGGGTCTGACAATTGTTGCCATCCGTCTCTTTGTTAATGAAAAAGGATTAGCCAAGCTCGAGATTGCACTTGCCCGCGGTAAGCAGGATTTCGATAAACGCGAAGACATTAAGAAACGCGATCATAAACGCGAGATGGATAGAGCCATGAAAATATAGAACATCTTAATCCTTACGTACAAGCACGTGTTATCCCTCATCAACTTATTTTAAATAATCCGGAGTACCAAATTTTGACATGTTTCAGCCGGTGAAGCATTGCTTTTCTTAAGCAAAATTCATATATTCATTATTCGGGAACGCAAGTGCATACTTTAACAGCTTAATTTTATGGTTATCAAAAAATTCAGTCACTGGTCGATTACTTCAAAAGTTCGTCTGTTTTTCATTTTTCTTTTGGTTGTAACACTCGGCTCATATTCCTTGTTATTTATTCACGAAAATCATCATAGCAATGAAGCCCTTTTAAAAACCATTGAGCAGAATCACGTCATTTCATCGGCAGCAACCAACCAACTTTTAGCAAGTATCTTGAAAGAAGATAGAGAATCCGGTATCAATACGTTTTTGGTACTTCTGATTCTTTTCAATGTAATCGTAATCATTTCGGGGATGTACTTAATCAGGACCAATGTTACACGGCCCATCCAGCGGATCCTGCCATACTTCATGAATATGTCCAATGGTTACATCGGTCAAAAAATTGATGTTGTAAGCCATGACGATATCGGTTTATTGACTCAGGCTTTCAATAAAATGAACGAAACCCTTTCCAATATAATAAAGGATATACGAGTTGGAGCCGAGCATATTGTAAACGGAAGCGAACAAATCAGTGCAGCATCACAACTATTGTCAGAAGGGGCTTCAAATCAGGCATCTTCAGCAGAGGAAATATCTTCTACCATACAACAAATTAATCAAACCATACAACAAACTTCGGCAAATTCAGATTTAACGGAAAGCATAGCCCAAAAGGCACAGGAAAGCATGTCAAAAATGACCTCGGCGAGCGGGAAAAACCTTACTGCCATAAAAAAGATAGCAGACAAAACAGCTATTATCAATGATATTGCCTTTCAAACTAATATACTTGCATTGAATGCCGCCGTAGAAGCTGCCCGTGCCGGAGAACACGGAAAGGGATTTGCCGTAGTTGCATCTGAAGTACGTAAACTTGCGGAATTGAGTAAGAAAGCGGCTGATGAGATCTCTGCCATTTCAAAGAATTCGGTAATTACCACTGAAAACGTAAAAATTATCTCGGAAGAATTGGCCCCTGAAGTTGCAAAGACTTCAAAATTAATTCAGGAGATTGCTGCTGCCGGTCGGGAACAATCCAGCGGTACAAGTGAGATTTTTAGAGCGGTGGAAGGAATGAATAATATTACACAGCAAAACGCTGCAGCATCTGAGGAGCTGGCTACAAGTGCCGAAGAATTTTCCAGTCAGGCCGAAAGCCTGAAAGAAATCATTTCTTTTTTCAGAATTGAGACAGACAAAGATTATCATCTGGCTACAAACTCAGGTAAAAAACAGCTTATTGATTGGGGCCCCAAATATCACATTGGGATCAAAAGCATTGATGATCAGCATAAGGTACTTGTCGATCTGATGAACGAGCTTTACAATGAATTCGGATCTAATAAAAATCAGAAAACGATAAGGCGTGTTTTAAAAGAACTACTGGATTATACCATTTACCACTTTGGAAACGAGGAGGAGCTTTTCCGGAAATATGCATATAAGGATGAAGATCCGCATACGGATCAGCATGAAAAATTTATCGAAAAAATCAGACAGTTTAAAAATGATTTTGAGAAAGGAAATGCTCTTCTCTCTTTTGATCTGATTGAATTTCTGAAAAACTGGTTATTAAATCATATCCTAAAAATAGATGCCAAATATGTTCCCTTTTTAAAAGAAAAGGGAGTGCGTTAACTAATTTATTCTTATATAACCGGTGCCCGGTTAAGTATTCTGCTCAGGACCTGGCAGGTCTTCGCAAGGGTGCAATCTTCTGTCCTGTTTCAGAATCCTTCATGAGAGTCTCCAGTCTTTTCAACCGGGTTTCTTCCTGTTTTGCGCTGATAACCCACCACGTGGCCGTTTTTTTATAGGATGGAGCCTGTGATTGAAAAAAATTCCAAGCCTTTTCATTCTTTTTAAATTTCGTTTCGAACTCCGTGGTAAATCTTACCTGGCTTTGCTCAAAAGAGTATAGTTCAGTTTTCTTCACATCTCTGGTTTCAAAAGCTTTTAGTCCTGACTCATGCATCAACCCTTTACCAGAAAGTTCCTCCACTCGTTTAACATTAACTGCACTCCACATACTTTTGGGGTTTCGTGGAGTAAAACGTATGGTATACCGGTTTTCGTCAATTGATTTGCGGATGCCATCTATCCATCCGAAACACAACGCCTGATCAACTGATTCGGGCCAGGTAATACTGGGTTTCCCGGTATTCCTCTTATAATAACCTACCCAAAGTTCCGACATCCTACTGTAATGTCTCTCAAGCCAACTCCTGAATTCTTCCGGTGAAGCAAAAAAAGAAATCTCTTCTATATTGAATGTTGCCATGAAATGCTTTAATTAATAATGTACTTCCCTGGAGAAGCTTACTTTACGACCATTAAAAATCATAATCGAAATGTTACGCTTCATTCCTCCTAACTATCAATGCTGCTGTGTAAGCCAGAAAGCCAAGAACTATACCTGAAATTATACCAATAACGGGACCCGTTATAAGCATCATCACTCTTGGATGTGTTGGAAGTGGCATCTTCGTCATCATGATAGCTTCTTTGGTATGGTTGGCCATATATGTACTAAAAAACCAAACATGAGCTGCCGTTACCCAAACAGAATTTACCAGACATACAAGAAATCCATGAAGAAAATATTGTGATGAACATTTCCTGGCAATGAAATAGGCACAAACAATAAAGATAGCCAACCAAAAGACGGGCTCAATACTCGAT
>DATBXH010000981.1:0-2009 GCA_036514375.1 Bacteroidales bacterium
CTGAACCGCGTTCTTGATTTCGATTTTGTTAGCATACTTATCTACCACAAATCCATAGCGGTTAAGTTTTTCTCCCAGAGCAGTAAACTTCTCAGTTACAATTGGTCTGATTAGAATTTCCGTTGCCATTATTCCTTTTTATTATTAGTCGTTTTTCTGTAAGGCGTTAATCGAACTCTCCATGAACACTAAAACTGACGCATTCATTATGTCGTAAGTATTTAGGTCTGAAAGTGTTACAACCTTTTTTCCCGCTAAATTGCGAGATGACAAATATATACTTTTATTTTGTTCAGTTAAAATATAGAGAGATTTTTTCTCATCTATTTTCAAACTTTTGTTAATCTGAACAAACTCTTTGGTTTTAGGAGTTTCGAAGCCGAAATCTTCTACTACCATAATTCCATTATCTTTAGCCTTATAAGCCAATGCTGACAAACGAGCTAATTGTTTTACTTTCTTGTTTAACTTGAAGCTATAATCCCGTGGCTGAGGACCAAATACACGGCCACCACCAACAAATACCGGTGATTTAATACTTCCTGCACGTGCACCACCTGTTCCTTTTTGCCTCTTGATTTTACGGGTACTATAAGCTACTTCCCAACGCTCTTTTGACTTGTGGGTTCCTTGACGCTGATTGGCCAGATATTGTTTTACATCAAGATAAATAGCGTGATCATTAGGTTCGATAGCAAAGATCGAATCATTAAGAACCACTTTACGACCTGTTTCCTGGCCTCCTTTATTTAATACTGCTAATTCCATTAGTACTCAATAATTATATATGAACCATTTGATCCCGGAACAGATCCTTTAACTAAGAGAAGATTATTCTCAGGTACAATTTTCATTACCTGAAGATTCTGTACCTTCACCTGCACATTACCCATTTGACCAGCCATACGCTGACCAGGGAAAACTCGTGAAGGAAAAGAAGAAGCACCATTAGAACCAGGAGCACGAAGCCTGTTGTGCTGACCGTGTGTTTGCCCGCCAACACCACCAAAACCGTGGCGTTTAACAACTCCCTGAAATCCCTTACCTTTCGAAGTACCTACAATATCAATCCAGAATTGATTTTGAAATGTCTCAACCGTTAATACATCTCCTAATTTGTAGCTTAGATCTTCGGTTCTGATTTCGATTACCTTGCGCTTTGGAGTTGTATTAGCCTTTTTAAAATGAGCAATTTCCGGTTTATTGCTGGATTTTTCCTTTTTGTCGTCGAATGCTAACTGTACAGCATTGTAGCCATCTTTTTCAAGAGTTTTCACCTGTGTAACAACACAAGGGCCCGCTTCAATTACAGTTACAGCGACATTTTTTCCATCTTCGGAAAAGATTGAAGTCATCCCAATCTTTTTCCCAATAAGTCCTGGCATAATTTCTTGATTTTTTCAGTTATCAAACCTTAATTTCTACTTCGACACCACTGGGCAACTCTAATTTCATCAGAGCATCAATGGTTTTTGGAGTGGAGCTGTAGATGTCCATCAGTCTTTTGTACGAAGAAAGTTCGAACTGCTCCCTCGATTTTTTGTTAACAAAGGGTGAACGTAATACGGTAAACACCCTCTTGTGGGTAGGCAGTGGAATCGGTCCGCTCACCACTGCGCCCGTCGACTTTACAGTCTTAACAATCTTTTCGGCAGATTTATCTACCAAACTGTGATCGTAAGACTTAAGTTTAATTCTGATCTTTTGACTCATTGTAATATATGTTATAATTATATAACTTCAGCTTTACCTTTTACCTTGGCAATTACTTCTTTTGCAAGGTTATCAGGAACCGGTGCGTAGTGCGAAAACTCCATAGTGGAAGTTGCGCGGCCCGAAGTAATGGTACGCAATACGGTTACATATCCAAATTGTTCTGCAAGGGGAACCTTAGCTTTGATAACACGTGCACCTGCTTTGGAGTCCATACCCTCAATCTGTCCACGACGTTTGTTAAAGTCACCGATAACATCACCCATATATTCTTCCGGAGTAACCACTTCAACAGC
>DATBXH010000982.1:0-6580 GCA_036514375.1 Bacteroidales bacterium
GCCAAAAAGGCTTCTGCAGCATTGGTTACCAATGTTGAAGATTTTGGTTTCAAAGGCCTGCGGGGGGACATCAGTAATAAGAACGATGAAGGTGTGATCAAAAAATTCAACGACTCGCTCCAGATTGTTGATGCCAACAAAGCAGCCATGGAGGCCAAAGGTTTTACGCCTGCCATGCATACCGCCTTCACCACTTTCCTCACTGTTTTTGACACCGACATCAAAGGTCAGACCCGTAAAATAGACGAACGCAAGGGCCTGGTAAAAGATCATAAGAAAGAATACGAAACCCTGTGGAATATGATTAACGAGGATATCCTGGAAACCGGTAAGGTTATTTACAAGGAAAAGAACAAGGAAAAGGTAACGGATTATACCTATACCGAGCTGATCAAAAAAGTACGCCTTGCCCGTGCCAAAGAGGAAGGCACCCCACCCGCCACAGGAACCGAAAGTACAAGCGGAAGTGGTACTGCTACCAATCCAACCTAAAAGAAACTGTCTGTTGGTTGCTTGTCCGGATGAATGGGCTGAGTCCGGATCAAATCTGAGCCATGCAACATTATTGTTGCATGGCTTTTTGGTTTATATTCGAATGGTACAGGAATAAAAACCCGCCGCCACTGATTTACCTGCATTTCCAACATGCTGTTGATAAAAAAGCAGGAAGACAATGACAACCGAATCTAACTTTTTGTAAATTAGGCATGCAAAAGAAACTCATTTACAGCTAACAAAAACACCTGCACCCCAAAAACCGACTGCAATGAAGAGGTTAAGGATAAATGATGGAAAAGGAATCAAAGGGTTTTATGAAAGTAAAGGGAATAAATATGCAAGAAGTATAAATAATTGTTGTGGAAAATAAATATTTATTTCATGAATCAAACTGAAATTAACGAATATAGAAAAGCTCTTGAAAAAGAATATCTTGATAAAGATATTGAAATGGAGACATCATTGAGTTATATTTCAATTGGAGCCTTAGGTTTTTTTATCACTATAAATGAAAAATTTATTAAGATCCAAATCGCAAATTATAAAGTGATTTTAATTTTAAGTCTATTATTTCTTTTTTTATCCTTTGTTTTAATACTATATAGAAAATCACGGACAAGCTATTATGATTTAAAATTGATGAACTTATTGGATATTATGAAACCTAACTCAGAAACCGATAATAAGAAAATGTATTGTTTATGGAATCAATGTTATCATGAATTATCATTTATTAGGATTCTAATATATATATGTTTAGCTGCAGGAGTAGGTCTGCAGATTTTATTTTTATTTTTAAATCTAAAATAATAAGAATATGACTCAACAAAAATTTATTTTATTGACTAAATTTCTGGTTCCTTATCCTCCACCGCCAGCACCTCCACCGCCTTCTCCAATTAAAAAACCTTCAAAACCAAAACCTGCATCTCCATCGCCAACTCCAACTAAACCCAAGGATATAATTACTTTAACCGGTATAGGATTAATCATCATGGGAGTCTCAGAACAATTTGAAAATTCAAAGCTCGCTGGTAAAGGCGGTTATGGCTGAAAGGAAAGTGGCCATGAACTCCCCCATGCTGCATACACTCAACGCTAGCTGTCAGGCTAAAAAAAAAAGAAACAACAATAAAGAGTATGGAAACAACCAATGTAAGACAAATTTTTGAACCTTTATTAAGAGATTTCTGTGAATCGACGAAGAATATTGACATTGATGATAATTTTTCATCAGTTTTTCTTCCTCATACTATGGATAAATACAATAAATCAAAGACAAAAATATTTTATTTCGGAAGGGACACATATGGTTGGACACCTACCAGTAAACTTATGCAGGCATATTCAAGTAATAATCTCTTAAGCTATTTTGAAGAATCAGGTAAATGGGCAAGGAACTTTGGTTTTCTTGACTACAATAATAATAAAGCGTCAGGATTTTGGACTATAGCAATACGACTTCATTTAAGAATCAAGGGATTTACTGAAAATTTAAAGATTAGCGAAAATCTTCCAGAAAAATATTATGACCATATAAATGATTTTGGTTGGGGAAACACAAATTCAATTGAGGTGCCAAAAAGTTTAGAAAATCAAGATATTTGGGAAACTTTAGATAAAGATAAATATTGGGCAATTAAGCAAAAATCAAAAATATTCGATAAGTTAGTTTATACAATAAATGCTTACAAACCAGACCTAATCTTTATTTTTAATTGGGATTGCAACGAAAAAGAATTCTTAGATGGATTGGATTATCAAAAACAAGAACACGATCTAATTAGTTGGTATTTACATTCATATATACTTTCTAAAACAAAAACAAAAATAATTTGGACAGTACATCCAACTTATGCAAGATTTTTAGGATATGGTGCAGATAGTATTATTGACGAAATAATTGAATATTTAAAACAATAAAGACATAATGAACCTTGAAAAAAAGCCCAAACCGCTAAAATGCAAAAAATTTGAATAAAACCAAATGGACTTCTTAAGAATAAGATTTTTAGTTCCGAGACACTATTCGTTCGCGATAAAGAATGATCAAAAATTGAATTTAGACCTTGATCAAAGATTGCTCACGTTTGACGTGGATACATCAGAGGAATCGATCTATCGTATGTATACTTTCAAATCAAATGATTTTGACTATAAAATTGATAGTAAAACAATTCAAAAGATAATTGACGCATTATATCTTTTATGTATGGAGTCTGATATAGGAATATTGATTAACCCAAAACTTAAATCATTCGGTGTGTCTAAATCATTCCTGGAGGAAATAAATTCAGAGATAATTACTAACATTGAAGAGGATTATATAGGAGCTAAAGTAGTGCCATCTGAATCGAAATTTATAAGTGTAAAACCAACAACAATAAGGTCAAGCTTAGATTTTGGAAAATTTGAAAAATTATTGAATAAATATGTCGGATTAAAATATCAAAAATCAGAAAAGCTCCTTCGTGCAATTGAAATCTACAACTCATCTAACTATTTAACTATTGTTAATCGGCCCGGACGTTTTATACTTCTTATGTCTGCGGCAGAAGCATTAATTGAACAACCTGAAGTATCAAAGAGACTACAAAATTCTTTGGGCGCATTTATAAAAAGAGTTGGGAAACTAAAAATTCATAGTGAAGAAAGGGTTTCGATTTTAGGTTCTTTAAGTTCATTAAAAAAAGTATCAATAATGAGGAGTGGAAAAAATCTTGTAGAGAAATTACTTGATGATGACAAAAAATATAATGGATTTGCACCATCGGAATTCTTTAGCAAAGCATATGACCTAAGATCAAGATTTGTTCATGATGGGACAACTGAAACAAAATTTTTAAATATCAAAACAATTCAAATGCAAGATTTTATAAAAGACATGATCCAATCTTATTTTAAAAAAATCTGTTACTAACAGCAAATACATTGTAGCAGGGCGATTCTTTTCTCACCCAACCATCTTCGTTCATGTTTTTATTTTGGTGGATAGAGAAGCGAACGGAAAACCCTGCCGACAGCATATTTGCCAAATGTTTATCAGCAGGCTTAAAGATAGTAAGTGCCAAATTGACAGATTATATGATAAATTCTAAAATAGACTGGAAATTAGGAAAAAATAAGGATAATGCCATTGTTGAATGGATTCCAATATGTTCAGTTATATTTAGTGATGGGCATAAGCGGATAATTGGTTTGTCTAAAGATGGATTTTGGATTAACGTATTTGAGTCGCCTAGAACTGAAAATTTGTTTGTGATAAAAAATCGAGAAGATTGCTATTATATTATGGCAATTATCGATAAAGAACGGATTGAAATTGAAAGTTCGATAGAAAAAGGATTGGATTTAAATGACTTATCAATTAAACTCATTGATACCTTTCCCTTTAAAGAAATAATTAAATACTCTTTAATAATTGGTCGACACTGGGGGATAAAAGCAACTAAATGGATTAGACAAAAAGAATTCGATGAAGAATTATGCAATATTACTCGAATGATTATTGAAAAAAAAGAACTTGATCAAAGGAGTAGACATGATTTATTCAAAATGATGAATAGATTTGAAAAACAAAAGACAAACAGGTAATATAGGTCACCATTGCACAACCTAAAAAATGAGCATTATGCCTACAAATAAATTTTCGTAAAGATCTAAAGCTTATAAAAGCAATATTTTCGGAAAACGATTTTTAGCAAAGGCATTTGAAAATTTTTAAAAATATGGTTGCACAAAAAACACACGGCAAGCATAAAAAACGAATACAAATGAGAATATCATTATTACTATTATTGGTTTTTACCATGTTTCCGGCAAAGGGACAAGAGATTTCGATCAAATGCGACTGCACTTCATTTATTCATTGGAAGAATGTCGATACATCCACTTTTAATGGAAATAGTGATCTTGAGAAACTATTCAGGACTGAAGTGCTATGTGACAATGATGAATATATGATTTTGAGAGATTCGTCCGATTATTTTCTGATAAAACGTACTGATTATGCAAAAAGTAAAACCGATACGTTTATAATTTCACAAAAGCCTGTGTGGATTAAAAAACAAGGTATTGTTTGTACCTATACCCAGCACGATCCGAATCAAATATTCACAATTTATTCGCAGCCGGATTTAAATTCGGAAAAACTATTTGAAAGACGATTAGTAGTTAAGGAATTTGGAACATTAATGATCATAAAAAATTGTATAAAAGACTGGCTAAAAGTTATGATTACCATAAATGGAAAAAGAATGGAAGGCTGGATTAAGAAAGTTAATTCCTGTCCTTTAAAATGTACCACTTGCACTTAGATATAAAATGCACTGTACGCAACATGCGTCACTATTACCCAACCTAAAAAATGAGCATTAGCCTGCAAATAAATTCTCATAAAGTTCTGAAAGCCTCTGAAAGCAATACTTTACAAAAATGATTTTTAACAAAGATGACTGAGAATTTAAAAAAGAGTTCACTAACAGGTAAACAACAACATTAAGATATAAAAACCATGAGATTATTAGTAGGTCTTGCTTTGATTGTTTTTTCAACACGTCTTTTTGGACAATCAAAGAACCTGGTTTATGAAATTGATAAAACCGGCTTGTCAATTGAATTGCCAAATGAAGAATGGCATTTGACGGATTACCAAAATGACACAATGAAAGGTGTCACCGTTCATTTTTTCAAGAGAAATGAAATTATGGATTCGGATAGTATGTTTATTATACCCAACATTGGAGTAATTACTGAGCATGTTGGAGATAGTTTGGATGTTATTAACTATTCTCTGTATAAAAGAATGCAAACACCATTCGATGTTGACAAAGTACTAACCTTTGATTCAGGAGATTTGGGATATAATAATGCCGTAGGATTTAAAGGCAGATACAAGGATGATCGGTTTGAACATTTGCTTTACATGACTTATGCGTTAAAAAACGGATATGGAATTCAAATCATCATGGATTGCACCATGAGCGTTTCAAAAAGCATTGATAAAGAATTTACCAAATGTTTAAAAGGACTGAAAACCCAATAAGCTACTACCAGCTGAGCAAGTAGTAGCTTATTTTTCTGATTAACAAGGACAAAATTATGGCATAGCCTATTGCTCCTTACTACCGTCTAAGAGCCTGTTTAAAATTTCAATTCGGTTTAACACAGAGAGATTAGCTAACTACTGCTCAGGCAAAGTGTCTAATCCGGCATTAACGTGTACTACTATTTTAAAATTGCAAAGAGAAAATACAGAGAGCACAGAGCAGATTCCGATTTCATCGGAATCCATTCTCTGTGTTCTCCGTGTGCTCTTCTTTTTCACTATATTTGATGTTAACACTTTGTAAATTAATTATTGTACCTTACGCACAAGTATATATTATATTCTCTGTGTTAAAAATTTAAACAGGTTCCAAGACTGTGACTTTTTATATGGCAATAAAGTAAGGCATCATGTATTTGTTAATTTTTTATTTAAATTTATAGCCATATCCAACTGAAATGATAATATATACGCTACGCCATGAACCTTGCTGCCAGCAAAATTGAACACAATGACAAAACCCTCATTATGCTGACATTTCCATATCCAAAGGAAATCACCGGAAACATATGGGAAATTACGAATACGGGGTGTTTCTTTGCTATGCATACCTCGTGGCAGGACAGTTACTTGTGTTATATTCAAAGCTTTTCGGGATGCAGAGGCATAAAATCAAAGAAAAGAATACGGTTGGAAAGGACAAATCTGCGGTACAAGCGGCCGGCGGAAGATGGTCTGTAACACATTATACGTTACAGACTGTAATTGTATAATGCGTATAAAAATATGCCCGGAAACCGGGCGGTATCTGCATAAGAAGCACCCAAACATCAGGTCGCACTGTGACTGAAAGGGCGAAGCTGTGCCGTGGTTTAGGGTGCCGATTCCCGGATACGAGTTTGTTTATGTCTCTAAAAAGTCCGCTCGATCATTTGGAAATGAATAACGAAGCCCAAACATTTAGACAAGGATTGCCGTCATGAGAAAACGGATAACCAAATACTACAGATTTTGTGATAAATTCCCTGCCCGAAT
>DATBXH010000983.1:0-2745 GCA_036514375.1 Bacteroidales bacterium
AATATTTGTTTATTTCTTTCGACTCCCAGCATTAAGGATAATTTTGGCGCAAATTTAGCTTTTATTACAAAAGTTTTATTCAGAATATATATACCAAAATAAATATGAAGTTTTTTAGATATAATCCGTATTTTTTGATTAAATTCATAGTAATGGAGTGCTTCTTTATTAGATAAATGTAATTGACTGTACAAAAACACATGATGGTGTTAATTTGAACAGGAGAACGCGATAATTTGTCCATGATTATGTACAATTTTTCATGGCTATTTTAATTAATCGCGTATATTTTTACGGAGTGATTTTCATCACAACTACTACTATGACTATAAAGACAGAAAGCTATTGCGGTATTATGGAGAATAACCATTTCTCCATTTCATTTTCTCTCAATTCCATTTTTTTTTATGTAGTTGTTGCCCTTCTCAGGGCTAGTAGTTTCTTATCTGTTTCATCGAAATTGAGACTGACAGGGTTTCTTGTATTTATTACAGTTGAAAACTGAGTGATTTAACATTCCCGATTTTGTAAAGAAGATTAGATAAAGTAGGGAAAATGAGCTAAATTAACATAACGATGGAGTTTAAATCGAAATTCAACATATTTTAAAATCGTAAATCTTTGGGTTTAACTATAAACTAATTATTATGAGAAGATTATCAAAAGTTTATTTGTTGTTTTTAATAATCCTGGTTGGATTGACCAACTGTAAGAAGGACCTGGATTCTTATTATGCACGTCCGAGTTCGTTGGCTCAACCCATTTATCAGCAACTGGAGGCAAAAGGAAATTTTAAGAACTTTCTGAAGCTTGTAGACAGGGCCAATTATAAAAACATTCTTAGCACAGGCGGTTATTGGACATGCTTTGCTCCAAATGACGCTGCATTTGAAAAGTTCTTTCAGGATAACAATTATTCATCGGTAAGTGATATCGATTCTTTGACAGCATCAAAGATTGTACGTTATATGTTGGTTTACAGCGCTTACGATTCGACAAAACTTGATGATTATGAGGTTAGTACTGGTTCTATTGTGAATGATGCGTTTCGAAGAAAAACGGCTTATTATAAATGGGTATATACGGACACTACGAATGGAACCGTAAGAAAAGTTATGGACGTTACTTCAAACCTCTATATTACTTACACCGAGAATAACAATAAATATTTAACCTATTTTACCGATAAGTATTTTGCGGCTAAAGGCTTAAAAACAAGCGATTATAATTATTTCTATCCCAACTCTACGTTTAGTCAGATTAACGTCCTGGATGCCAATGTAGTGGGTACGGGAATATTTGCGGAGAACGGTTTTTATTATGAGATTAATAAAGTTGTTTTACCTCAGCCCAATATATATGAATATATTAAAACAAAGCCTGACTATTCGGAATTTAAAAAATTAATGGATCGTTTTGCTTCTTTCTTATATTATCCTGACTTTCAGATAAGATATTTACAGGCAACGGGGAAAAGTGACAGCGTTTATCACAAGTATTTCAATACTCTTGCATTTACGCCAAATGGGGAGGAATATATGAAGAATACACCTAATGATGCTCAAAGTAATTGTTGGTCAATTCTTGTCCCCAATAATACAGCGTTGCTGGATTACGAAAGAAATACACTGGCTGAGTACTACAATCATGATCCCAGCCAGATACCACTAGATATTGCAGCTGAGTTTCTCAATTCTCATATGTATCAAACCGCTTTATGGCCCTCTCAGTTTAAGTCAACAACAAATTCGCTGGGGGAACCAGCCACAGTTGATGTTAACTCTAATGTTACCGATGCTAAAATATTAAGTAATGGCCTTTTTTATGGAACAAATAAAGTGCATGTTTCTAATTCGTTTACAACTGTCTACGCAGAGCCATTTTTAAATCCGGCTTATGATTTTATGATTCGGTTAATGGGGACCACTTACAAAAGCATATTAACAAATAAACGGAACAGGTATACCCTCTTTTTGGTTACCGATCAAGAGTATGCAAGCCGCGGCTTTACATATAATACGATATTCAGTGCATGGAACTGGTATGGTGCTGCTTCTGTTACTAACCAATGGGTAGCTAATGCCACTGCCAAAATGACTAAGGACCTGAACCTGCAGATAGTTCAAACACCGAATGATGAATTGAATGACCTTTCCGGGGAAGGAATTGTAAAAACTTTTGGCGGAGATTGTATTAAATTTAAGAACAATCAGGTTTTTGGCGGAGGGAATGCTGACAGTGCCAGTGTCGCTAACGTAACAGGATACAGAGATTATGATAATGGGAGAGTATACTTCCTGGATCATGCGTTGGAATATTCTGAGATGTCCCCTGCCGGCCGTTTAAGAATACTGGCAGGCTATAACCCCAATGCTGTTGGCACTAATAAGTATCCTGTTCCTACAAAATATTATTTGTATTATAAGTATTTAATCAAATCCGGCTTAATTACAGCGAGCAGTATAACCAGTGGGAGTGATTCTTCGCGTATGCTGATTACGGGTGTCAGCTCTGGTGATTTTTATACTTTCATGGTACCGGTGAGTGATTCTATTACGGCAGCAGTTGCGAAGGGAAAGTTGCCGAACTTCACAAGTACATCGGCTACAGATTTGACAACTATTAAAGGCTTTGTCTTATACCATATTATTAATAAGATCCTTATTCCGGATGGAGATGAAGATGATAATGGCAATGCAAATACAGCATATAAAAATATTGACGGGGATATTCAATTGGTTAGGG
>DATBXH010000984.1:0-3233 GCA_036514375.1 Bacteroidales bacterium
CACCCGGCCATACCGTTTCCGGTGATAAGATATTTAAGAAAGGCATGCTCGACATTATAGATGATGTGCATAAGAGCATGGACGCCCTTGATTTTATTAACGATCCGCAAGCCTATGACAAGCACGAAGAATTAAAGGCTATGGAGATTACTGCCAATGCTTTAATCATGTGGGCTAATCGCCACGCCGAACGAATTGAACTGTTGGCTTCCGCAAATGACAATATAATCCGGAGAAATGAGCTGAAAAAGATGGCTGCGATATGCCGGAAGGTTCCGGCTCATGCCCCCCAAACATTACACGAAGCCTTACAATATTATTGGTTTGTACATCTGGGGGTTATTACTGAATTAAATCCCTGGGATTCATTTAATCCGGGCAGGCTGGACCAACACCTTTATCCTTTTTACAGCAAAGAAGCCGGAAACGGTAGCTGCACCAAAGATGAGGTTTATGAACTACTCCAGGCTTTCTGGATCAAATTTAACAATCATCCTTCTCCTCCCAAGGTAGGTGTTACGGCAGAAGAAAGCAATACCTATACCGATTTCTGTTTGATCAATGTGGGGGGCGTAAAGGAAGATGGTTCCGATGCTTGCAACGAAATGACCTTTATAATTCTCGACGTAATAGAGGAGATGCGTCTATTGCAGCCAAGTTCTATGATACAGGTCTCGAAGAAAAACCCTGATAAGCTTGTAGATCGTGCTATGTCTATTATCAGAACGGGTTTTGGCCAGCCATCCATCTTCAACGCCGATGCCATTGTACAGGAACTGCTTCGTCAGGGTAAGGATCTGGCAGATGCACGCCGTGGTGGTGCCAGCGGATGCGTTGAGTCCGGCGCATTTGGTACCGAAGCTTATATCTTAACCGGTTACTTCAATTTACCTAAGATTCTGGAAATAACCCTAAATAATGGTATTGATCCATGTACAGGCAGACAACTTGGTCCTGTTACCGGCGACCCATTGACTTTCACTTCCTACGAAATGCTATTGGAGGCTTTTCGAACTCAACTAGAATATTTCATGACAATTAAAATAACCGGGAACAATACCATTGAACGTATCTTTGCCAATAACCTGCCGGTACCATTTCTTTCTTTAATTATTGACGATTGCATAACCAGGGGCATCGACTATGTAGCTGGTGGTGCAAGGTATAACACTTCATATGTTCAGGGGGTCGGGTTGGGTACCATCACGGATTGTCTTTCAGCCATTAAGTATCAGGTGTTTGAACAGAAGGAGATATCAATGGAACAGCTTCTTAAAGCCTTGGCGTCCAATTTTGCCGGTTACGAAGATATCCGGTTTGTATTGATATACAACACCCCTAAATACGGAAATGACGAGGATACCGCTGATGACCGGCTACGGGAGGTATTTGAGATTTACTATAATGCCTTGAATGGAAAGCCGAACACCCGTGGAGGACATCATCGGGTTAATTTGTTGCCGACTACCTGCCATGTGTATTTCGGCAAAATAACCGGGGCTTTACCCGATGGCAGAAAAGCCGGGGTAGCTTTATCGGAAGGCATTTCTCCGGTACAGGGTACCGACCACTGTGGCCCAACCGCTGTTATTAAATCGGCTGCCAAGATTGACCATTTGCGGACAGGTGGCACCTTGCTGAATCAAAAGTTTTCGCCTGAGTTTTTTGAAGATGACGAGGCTATCCATAACATGACCAAACTGGTTCGCAGCTACTTCCGCATGGATGGTCACCATGTACAGTTTAACGTAGTTTCCGCCGAGACTCTCCGGGATGCACAAAAACACCCAGAAAATTATCGCAATCTGATTGTGAGGGTGGCCGGATACAGTGATTATTTCAATGACCTGGGCGAGGATCTGCAGGAAGAAATTATTTTACGCACGGAACATGAAATCATATAAATAATAACGCTAACTATATCATACTATGAATAATAAACTCCTAATAATTTGCAACATTGTCCTTTGCTTACTGTTCCCCGTTCTTCTCCATGCCCAGGTAACCATGGCAGATTACAACCGGGCTGATTCTACGGAAAAATGGAGGGATCTGGTTTATCATGGAAACATAACAGCTAACTGGATTGATAAAACAAGTTACTTTTGGTACCATGTAAAAACAAGGAAAGGGAATGAGTATGTCCTTGTGAATGCAAAGAAACCGCAGAAGAAAGACGCCTTTGACCAAACCAAATTATGCGAAAAACTGAAAGTGATAACAAAAAAAGATTATACTCCATATTTTTTACAGATCAGAGATATATCGTTCAGTGCCAATCTGCGGGAATTAAGCTTTTCACTAGAAGGAATTAAATACAACTATGATTTGGTTCATGACAAGCTCAGGAGGGAAGGCCCTGTTCCTGAAGCAACTCCAGAAAGATATTGGGGAGAGACTGAAGACGAGTGGAAAGGTAAGCCTGTTATGTCGGCTGACAGCTTGTGGGCGGCGTATATACGGGATTATAATCTATTTATACGGGACCGTAAAACGCTCAAGGAATATCAACTCAGTTTTGATGGTTCGGAAGGAGATTTTTATTCTTCCGATATTCTTTGGTCTCCTGATTCAAAATTTTTGGTCACCAATAAGATAAGAGCAAATAAACGTCATTTCATTTATTTTGTAGAATCGTCTCCGAAAACTCAGTTGCAGCCGATCCTTCAAAAAAGAGAATATCTGAAGCCAGGCGATGCCTTACCTATCCGAAAACCTTCGTTATTCAGGATTGCAGATAAAACACAGATATCTGTAAATACAGCATCATTTGATAACCAGTTTGATGTGGATAATCTTCAATGGAGAAAGGATAGCAGAGGTTTTACTTTTGAATTTAACCAGCGGGGACACCAGGTGTATCAGATTGTTGAAGTAAATGCAGAAAATGGTATCGTCAGGCTTTTAATTGATGAAACCAGCAAAACATTCATAGACTACACCGGAAAACATTATCGATACGATGTTAAAGACGGGAAAGAAATTATCTGGATGTCGGAACGTGACGGGTGGAACCACCTGTACCTGTATGATGGAGAAACCGGGAAGGTAAAAAACCAGATCACCAAAGGAGAATGGGTAGTTCGGGAGGTAATAAAAGTAAACGACAGTCTACGTTATATTATTTTTAAAGGAAGTGGTAAGAATGAGGGAGAAGATCCATATCAGATACATTATTACCGGATTAACTTTGATGGCTCAGGACTTACCGATCTGACTCCGGAAAAAACCAA
>DATBXH010000985.1:0-3336 GCA_036514375.1 Bacteroidales bacterium
GCTGTTACCGGTGAAGGCATCATCGATGGGTCGGGCGACACCTGGCGTCAGGTAAAAAAAGCAAAAACCACCGAGGCTCAATGGAAAGATCTGGTAGCTTCAGGTGGCGTGATAAGCAGCGATGGGTCGATGTACTGGCCAACCAGGGAGGCCATGGAAGGAGAAGAATACCTGAAGAAACTTCGATCGCTGAACAAACCATTAACGGAAACGGATTATGAACCTGCCCGTGACTTCCTGAGACCCAACCTGGTTCAATTTCAAAAATGCAAAAACGTCCTGCTGGATGGCCCTACCTTTCAAAACTCACCTAAATTCGTGTTATATCCGTCGCAATGTGAAAATGTAGTAATCCGTAATATTAACGTACTGAACGAATGGTGGGCACAAAACGGCGATGGCATCGACATTAGCGCATGCAAAAATGTCCTTATTTATAATTGCATGGTAAACGCCGGTGACGATGGTATCTGCATGAAATCAAGCAGGGGACAAGCTACAGATACAGTTCCTAACCTTCAGAACATTGTGATATCCGATTGCGTGGTGTATCATGCGCATGGCGGATTTGTAATAGGCAGCAACACCGACGGCGGTATGCGGAACATTTCAGTAAACAATTGCAATTTTATTTCTACCGATGTCGGACTTCGCTTCAAAAGCAGCCGGGGAAGAGGCGGTGTAGTTGAAAATATATACGTCAGCAATATATTTATGAAAGGTATCGCTACCCAGGCTATTCTTTTCGATACCTATTATGAAAGTACCTCAGAAACCAACAGCAGGCAATTCGAAGTCAACGAAAAGACACCAAGGTTCCGGAAATTCTATATAAGTAACATCTTTTGCAGCGGTGCAGCCCAAGCAGTGAAAATTACAGGATTACCCGAAATGCCCATTCAGGATATCGAACTGAAGGACGCCGTTATCGAAGCCGATAAAGGATTTACATCCCTGGAAGCCAAAAATATCCGTCTTACCAACGTGAACATTATTCCGGCAAGCGGTGTTGTTTACGAATTAAAAAATAGTGCGGATTTTGTACTCAGGAACCTGGCTTGTCCCAAAAATACGGAATTATTCATGATGCTCGATGGCAAATCCACATCCAATATTCAGCTTATTGGCACGGACGTTACCTGGGCAAAGAAAGCTATTGAATTCGGAAATGATGTCGATCATAGTGCCCTGATAAAAAGATAGATAATCCGGTTTACATATTCGTTGTGGGTGTCGATGTTCAACGGGAATTTCCCAACCTTTATCTATTGACCTTGTTTTATCTCATAGATGATGTAAGGTAAACTAACATTGAACCCTGTTCACACAAAGGTAGATAATCTTTTTTTGTCTAATAAAATAACCTTTTTGTAACCATCTCATAGACACTTATAAAAAAGGTTCAATCAAACCCCAATAAAATGCTTATAAATAAACAAATAACAAAACATTTTGCCTTTTTTACCGTAAAAAAGCCTACAAGTTTAGTATTTTTGCAGAGAATAAGTTAAACCATTCATATATTGGTAAAAAAGTAGTCTGTAAACTAAAACCGATTGCCTACATTAATGACCTATCGGTACCACATAGTTGATACGAATACCCATGTTGTCCCCAAACGACATGGAATAGGTGCGTGGAGATGGGTGACGGCAATTGGGTTTTGGCTTTTAGGTATAAACATAATAAATGCACAGTGTCCATTTTCTTCGCTTGGTTATGCCTATGAAAAAACAATTACTATAGATCATTTGCAAGTTAGCGGCTCAACCGACCTAATAGATTTTCCTGTACTCATCAGTCTAACTGACCCAAATTTAGCAACTGTTCCTAATGGAGGACATGTAGAAAATGCAAATGGTTGGGATATTGTATTCACGGAAGAAAATGGCAATAAACTGGATCACGAGATTGAAAGCTATGATCCTACAAGTGGCAAACTAATTGCTTGGGTAAGGATTCCCAAACTATCATCCACAATTAATACAGATATCAAAATACTTTACGGAAATCAATTTGTAAGCTCCACAAATGAGAATCATATAGGTGTTTGGGGATCAGGGTATGTCGGCGTATGGCATCTAGGAAATACAAATGATGCAACATCATATAACAATAGCGGTTCTGCAGTGGGTAATGCTGCCGTAACAGCCAATGGATATATAGGAAGTGCTTTTACCTTTGATGGTTCAGGCGATTATGTCAGTGTGCCTGATAACTCTTCACTTGAATTATCATCGACTTTTACTCTCTCTGCATGGATTAATCCATCTGTGATTAATAATTGGAACAGGATTATTGCGAAATCATACACTAGTAATAACCTTCCTTACACAATTTATGGGATGTTATTTAATGGGACTCATAAAATAAGAATGGAGATTTCAAAGTCCTCCACTCAGCAAACGTTAGACGGGGCTACTGATATTAATATTGGACAATGGGCTTATATAACATTGACATACGATGGAACTACTCGCAGGATATTTGTAAATGGCGTTCCAGATGGTTCTTCAACGTCTGTAACAGGAGCAATCGATAACGACAATATGCCTTTGACAATAGGTGCTTCCGGATATAACCTTGACTACTTCAATGGGAAAATTGATGAAGCCAGAGTAAGTTCTGTTGCTAAATCTCCAGATTGGATAAGTACAGAATATAACAACCAACATGCTCCATCCAGTTTTTATAGTATTTCAGGAGAGAGTGTGCATTCAATTTTCACCCTAAATACCTGTTCATCTGATTCAGCAGTATATTCTATACCTAATCTGTTTACCAGTTATAACTGGAACATTACAAACGGTACTATTGTTAAGGGAAATGGTACTAGTTCAATAAAAGTACTTTGGAATACAACTACCCCACAAACACTTTCATTAAGTGTAACCAATACTCTTATCTGTACAAAAACTTCTGAAACATTAAATGTTACCGTGACCCCAACTTCCGTGGGCGGGTCTATCTCCGGCTCAACCACAATCTGTGAAGGCAATTCAACCGGTACCTTAACCTTAAGCGGGAATACAGGATCGGTTGTAAAATGGCAAAAACGTCTGAATGCTGGTGCTTGGACTGACATTGCTAATACCTCTACAACATACTCGGAAATTCCATCAAGTGCAGGTACATGGGATTACCAGGCTATTGTACAGAGCGGTACCTGTTCTTCAACCACATCATCACTTGCCACTATCATAGTTGACCCGACCAGTGTAGGTGGTAGCATTTCCGGTTCAACCACAATCTGTGAAGGCAATTCAACCGGTACCTTAACCTTAAGCGGGAATACAGGATCGGTTGTAAAATGGCAAAAACGTCTGAATGCTGGTG
>DATBXH010000986.1:0-3665 GCA_036514375.1 Bacteroidales bacterium
CTGTCCATTGGCTGAAATAATAACCACGGATAACGTATCCAACGTAATATCAAATGTCAACGGTTGGTCAGGAAATTCCTTCAGAGTATCGAGCAAAATCTTTGCAGGAATAGCAATACTACCAGGATCAGAAGCATTTTCGAGCTTCATACGGGTAATAAAAGTGGATTCCAAATCAGAGGCAGTGATCTCTAACTCACTATTTTCCAATTTAAAAAGGAAATTATCGAGAATAGGCAGTGTGTTTTTACTGCTGATAACTCTGCTAATAGCCTGTAAATGACTAAGCAAATCAGAACTTGATACAACAAACTTCATGTGTATTGTTTTTAAATTAGCAAATACTATTGTATTTCAATTATTTATTATCTGTACTTTCAATTCCAATAATACGAAAAAATATCGAGGCACCAAATGATGAAATCTCTTTTTTTACCGACCTGAAAAATCGCTAAATTCCTTCATAATAGGATCAAATTCAACATATTTAATGAACAGCGGAAGAGTATCATTTTGATGGACAGCATACATCCGGTTGAGATCAAATTCACCACTTCCTGACCCAACGGATATTCGGTATGCCTTTAATATGTTTAACTGATTTACAGCATTTTTAACCTCAATTTGACAATAGGGCTTTTGGGTACGAAGGGAATCAAAAATTTCCTTTGCACGGCTTTCCACCGGCTTTTCATATGGAACTGAAGTAAAATTCATTAAATAAACACGTGCTGCATTCTTACTGATTTTAATCTTCTTATCGCCTTTCAGCGATTGAATTTCTATATCATTAAATCCTAAAAATTCATACCGAAACGATTCTCCTGGATTTGCAGGATAATCAACTTCGATAGACTGGATATCCGCAGGACCGTATCTAAAAATAACCTTATCCCTCCACAGTTGAAGATCGCATGGAAAAAGTTTGGAAATTCGTCCATCAAAGCCGGGAACATGGATCAGGTAAGGCTCATTATCATTCCTGAGCATCATAAAGGTGCCCACTTTAAGACTATCGTTATCAGTAATCTGATAAGCTTTTAATACTTTACTATATGATTCTATCACCACCGTCACAGCATTTTTCTTAAAGCTTTTTAAAACAGCATTCTTCATGCTTTTGGCCACAGGTGCGCTAATTTCAAATTCAGATAAAAGACCCAATAAAGCCTTTATCATCGCTGGTTTAACATTAAACTGCTGGTTCACCCTCCACGTACTGCCCGACCTTTCGAGTAGAATCATTTCTTTTCCATCACTAAACTTCACGGAGGTCACTGCGCTAGTATCTTTTATGGCAAAAGCACCAGCATCAAGTTTTAAAGTGCCTGACTTTTCTTTCAATAATTGAAATACAGCAATAATCAACAGCACAGCAACAATAAGGATATAATTCCAATATCCGCTCTTTCCTGAGTCCTTTCTCCAAAAAAGGAACCCATGCTGCCTCAGACTTCTATTTGAATGGTAATCTCTATGATTATCGCTATTTTGCATATTTTTTCTTTCTCGAAGCATTATAATAAAACCCAAACGCAATAACAATGAATACCGGCAGAACCGTATTAATCATCTGCCACTTAAATCGTTCATCACGAATGCGCGCCTTATCAAGGATACGTAATTTAAATTCTTTAGCACGTAATGCCATGAGACCGGATTCATCTGTAAGGTAATCGATGCAATTAACAATAAACTCCTTATTACCAAATGTCTGACGGGAATATTTATCAAATCCCAGGGGTGTTATCATTGGGCCTTTAGCAGATATGCGCACGTCATTGGCTATGAGATCTCCATCAGCCACCACAATCATTTTGGTTGGAACACTTAACTTTTTAAGCACAATATCGTCTCCCGGCAAAATATCTTTTGCTTGCCTGTTCCGAAACAATGAAGGGAAACGGCCTTCTAACAGAATAGATATAGTCTGATTGGGTTTATTAAATTCAGAGCGGTTAATTCCTTCCTTTACCTCTGAAAGCCTAATAAATAATGGAGCTTTAACTAACCGGGTAAACGTTGATGTTTTCAAAAGAGGAATTTTCCTTATGCCGGGGACCGCCAACGTGTCTATCTGGCTGGCAAATTTTGCCCAAACGAGGTTCAGGTTTCGTGTAATGGGATGATCAACCAACGGCGAAATCAATGGATAATACAACCATGGAGCTGGTACCCAACGAGTCTGTCCTCCAACATTACCGGCACTTACAGGTAACTGATTACATTGAATGTCTTGCACGAGGTTAGGATTGATGCGAACCCCGTAAGTAAACAACTGATCATCTATGCCTAGATCATTAATAAAACCAATGGTTGAACCGTTGGTCAGGCTATCGGCATTGACGTTTACCTCATCCACAAACCACATTACCTTGCCACCATTCATAACATACTGATCAATAACAAACTTGTCCGTTTCATCAAATGATTTTGTGGGCTTGGCAATAACAATAACCTTATAAGGGTCCAATGCCTTAAGATTCTTATTAATGACGACAGGCTCAACTCTGTAATAATTGGATAATTCACGGTCGATATCAGCAATCTGCATATTGCTGAGCTCGCCCTGACCTTCCAGAAAACCAATTTTCAGAATATTTTTATTGGTAAGATCATATATTCCTTTAATCAGAGAATATTCAACGGTTTGCATAGAGTTATTCAAATTCTCTTCGGCCGAAAGAGTTACATTATTTTTCAGCAGAGCTACGGGTAACTCATTCCCTTTATATGAAATCAAAGCTCCCGGAAAAATTATCTTTTCAGATTCTCCACCTTCCTTGTCATGCGACTGAATGTTGGTCACCTGAACCCCCTTATTCACAAGATCTGAATAAATATTTCTCCTTACCTTTATATCGCTGCTCTCGGAAGGGTTAATAAATTCGTATTGCACATTGGATTTACCATAAACTCTGAATTCATCAAGTGTTTCACGAATTACGTTACGTAATTTTTTAAAACCTACAGGTAAGTCTCCATCAAGATAAACTTTTACATATACAACATCATCAAGGTCTTTAAGAATAGTCTTAGTTTCAGAAGATAAAGTAAATCGCTTTTCTGATGTAAGATCAATCCGAAAAAAAACTTTTGATGATATAAAAACAGCCAGAATCAATATTATCAGAGATAGTATCAGTTGGATAACATGTTGCCGTTTGAGTTCTTTTTTTTTCATAATGAAGATATTACCAGTTTCGCGATTGAAGCTTGATTTTTGTAAACAATATAAAGACCACTATGACGGCCAAATAATAAACGATATCTCTTGAATCAACAACACCACGGCTTACGGATTTATAATGTTCGTTGATACCAAGATTAAGAATAAACGAATCAATCGACTGAAATGCCGGCACCGAAGACAGATAATCAAATCCTGTATAAAGAAGGAACGATAACAACACAGCTACAATAAAAGCGACAATCTGGTTTTCAGTTAAAGCTGAAGCCAGGACTCCAATAGCCACATAAATGGCAGCCAAAAAAAACAACCCAATAAAAGCTCCCCATATACCACCGGTATCCAGATTACCCGGAGGGTTACCCAAACTGGATACTGACCAATAAAAAACAAGGCAGGGGAGCAGTGAAAGCAACACTAAAATTAAACCTCCCAAGTATTTGGCCATAATTACCTGCAGATCTGACAATGGCTT
>DATBXH010000987.1:0-20448 GCA_036514375.1 Bacteroidales bacterium
TGTTCATCTCCATCATTACTTTGGCAGGATGTAAATAATGATGAAATGAATTGGTACATATGATAACGTCAAACGAATGATCGTCAAGCGGAATGGATTCCGAATTTGCCCTTATGAAATGAAAATTCTCCCGGTCCCTGAAGTTTTCCTTCGCCTTTTCAATCATTTTAGCCGACAGATCTACTCCGTAAAATGTACCACGGCGGTTTGCCTTTTCGGCCGCCAAGCCCACAGCCCAGCCGGTACCACATCCGATATCCAGAAAATCAATACCTTCTTTTATCTCTGCCAGTGAGATGACGTGGCTCTGGGCTTTCCGTAAATACTCGTATCTCCACCCCTTACCATCAGCAACCGGTGCCCACTTATCCCATTTTTCTTCGTTCAGTTTTATGTGTTCCGATTCTTTCATAGCTTTTAAATTGACCAGGTTAAAAATAAAACATTCCTTCTTTACGGAAATAATAATACCTAACAATTCGCTTTATTTCGTTGTTTTTATGCAAAAGGAAAAACCATGAAAGCAATATGTTTTGAGAAAACCGGCAACCCTTTGGAGGTACTCTCGTTGCGGGATGTAAATATTCCCGAACCGGGAACGAATGAAATAAGGGTAAAAGTATTGGGTGGAACCATTAATCCTGCCGATATTCTGTTTATCCAGGGAAGTTACCGTTATAAACCTGAATTTCCTCAAATTGCCGGACTTGAAGGTGCAGGTATCGTGGATGCAACCGGCAGTAATGTGAAGCTTAAAAAAGGTTCGTTGGTGGCTTATACGGTCCGGGGTGTTTGGGCGGATTATGCCATCATCCCGGAGAACGATGCGTTCGTTCTGCCTGATAATTTTCCGGTGGAAAAAGCGGTTCAGTTTTGCTTAAATCCTTTTACTGCCTGGGGATTACTGGATGAGTCGAAGGCCCGGGCAGGTGACTGGATATTATTGACTGCCGGCAATTCAGCTGTTTCAAAGATTGTTACCCAACTGGCCAAGCTGCGAAGTATTCGCACCATACTTTCCGTGCGCGACCTGAAACAGGCGCCCGAACTTAAAAGCCTGGGGGCCGATGCTGTGCTTGACTTAGATGATGAAACTTCCATTGCAAAGGTAAATGAATTAACCGGAGGAAAAGGTATTACTGCCGCCCTGGAAGCAGTTGGCGGAAAAGTGGGCACCAACGTGCTGCAATGTATGGCTCCCTTTGGTGTTGTGCTTGTTTATGGTCTGCTAAGAAGTGACCCGGTTCAATTTTTCAATTCGCAAATCCTATTTAAGAACATCACCATCAAAGGCTTTGGAATGAGAGGTTATGTAGCCTCCATGTCTCCGGAAAAAAAGCAGGAAATGGTTCAGACACTGATCCGTGAAATGGCTGGGCCTTCGTTTCAGTTACCGGTAGCCCATTCTTACTCGTTTGATCAGTTTCGGGAAGCTCTTCGGGAAAATGAAAAGGAAAACAGGAATGGCAAGGTACTGCTCCTTACATGAAGCAACAATAAATTTGAGCGTGGATTGGTTCCTATAGCAATCAGAAACGCTCAATTCATAACTTTTTAGACAGCTTCTTTCGAAGATTCAGGGATCAGTCCAAAATTCCGGGGGAGTTAAACAATTCTTTAACACAATCCTCAGAACCTTACCGGTTTATGCCCCCTAATCCCCCAATTGGGGGACTTTTGGAGCTTCGTAGATCAGAAATTTACGAAACTTTATTTTGTTCAGGGCAGAAAGTCCCCCGTGTCGGGGGATTAGGGGGCAAGGAAGAAATACTAAAGAATGTTCCCAACCTTTCCGACTGACCCCAGATCCAGAGATCGGCGCAATCCTAAGATTACGCCGTCTTAAGAACTTCTTAGCCTCTCCTTTAGCTGTAACCTTCCCGAACTACTCCGTTACCACAATCATTTTCTTACGTACCGTACACGCACTAAAATACCCCAATGCCCCGTTGCTTATGTTGCTCACCGGGTTGGACAACGTAGTACTCATATCTCCTTGCTGCTGCGCCGTCCTGAAATAATTGTAAACATTCTTGTCAACACATTGAAGCGAAACCAGGACCGAATCCCCGGCCGTCAAATCGGTGGCCCCGCGGCCCAGTAAAAAACTTCTTTCAGTTCCGTCGAACAAACGGTCGCTCGCAACAGAGCCCAGCGTTGGTATGTATGGATTACCCGTGATATGAATATTGATTATCTGCTCCACGAAATGATAATAATTGCTGATTCCTGCCGGATCCGTGAAAGTAACGGAAACAAGCTTTTTGGTGGATCTGGGGCTATTCTTTAAGGTCAAAGTATCTATTTCCACCGGCATGGGCATGGTGGAAGTAGCAGAGTAAGTAACATTATTTGCCACAACCGTCAGGGTATAAGCCCTTCCGGGTATACCCTGCAGCTTCGATGTTTGGTAAGTACCCGGCGTGGTTTCCTTCAATGTATCAATGGTTCCGGCATTATCGTTAATTACGATCAATGCACCGGATACGGGAGGAAAGATATTCGTCTCATCAAAGTTAACAGTCTGCGACAACGTGACTGTATACGGACCAGGCTGATCCGTTACGTTACCGTCGATCACAATTTTGGGCGATGCGGAATTCAGATCCACATTAATTACTTTCTGACACGACCATAATCCTGTTAAAAGCAAAAGGATCAGGAAAGATACAGCTGAATATGTTTTATGTTGAGTGCTCATGACATTAGAATTTAAAATTATAAGTAACCGAAGGAATAATTTTGAATAACGTTGTCTGCAACGCCTGAGTTTTGGTTGGATCATCAGGATCAGTCCGGAACGTTATCGTATAGGCATTGGAGCGGTTATAAGCATTATATATCGAAAACGTCCAGCTCGATTCGGTTTTTTCCGTCTTCTTCCGTATCCAGGTAGCAGCCAGATCGAGGCGATTATAGGAGGGCATCCGGTAACCGTTGCGCTCCGTATAATATTCCAATACGGTACCGTCTACCATGTATTTCCCACTGGGGAAGGTAACTGCATTCCCTGTATAATACACCCAGGTACCCGACAATGTCCATTTCGGAGACAGGTTATAGATCCCTACGATCGAAACATCGTGCGTACGGTCCTGCGTAGCCGGATAATATTTATTGTTATTAATCCCGTTTATTTGTTTCTCCGAGCGCGATAAGGTATAACTAAGCCACCCGTTGAACCGTCCGTAATTTTTCTTCAGATAGAACTCGATGCCGTATGCCCGGCCCTTCCCATAAAGCAACTGCGATTCCACATTTTCGTTATAGTTCAGTTGTGCGCCGTCCTTGTAATCGATCTGGTTCTGAAGATTTTTGTAATAAACCTCGGTGGAAAATTCGTACATATTATTCTTAAAGTTCCGATAATATCCCACAGAAAACTGGTCCGCAATTTCCGGCTTCACATTGTTGCTGCTGGGTAACCACAGACTGGTGGGATTGCTCGTGGTTGAGTTCGTAATCAAATGAAGATTCTGAATGTTTCTGTCGTAAGAGACCTTTACCGAACTATTTCCCGGCAACAGGTAAGTTAAGGCAACACGGGGCTCAAGGTTTACATATGTTTTTACAATCTTTCCTCCCGCATAATGTGTGGAATCAACGGTATTGCCTTCCTCATCATACTGGTAAAGATAGACAGGACCCAACAGACTGAAGGACGATAAACGAAGCCCGTATTCGGTTCTAATTTTAGGAGAAAGTTTAGCTTCGTGCGAGAAGTACAAAGCATTCTCCCAGGCATTTTTGTTCGTCAGGTTGAACGAATTGTTATTTGCCGTAATAGCGCCAGGAACCAAAGAATAATACGTAGAGTTGAACCCGAATTTCATTTGGTTATCGGGATTGAGGTAATATTGAAAATCCTGTTTGATATTATAATCCTGTATTTTCGAAACGATATTTAAGTCGTTGTTTACATCCACGCTTACATTATAATTGTAATTACTGAAAATAAGCGAGGTATTTGAGAACAGCCGTTGATTAAAAAGATGGTTCCAGCGAAGCGTTCCGGTGCCATTGCCCCAATCGAGACCATAAGTACTACCAAGTCCAAGGACATCCTTTCCGAAATATCCGGACAGGAAAAGACGGTTATTATCATTGATGCGATAATTCGCTTTGGCATTTATATCATAGAAGTAGAGCCTGGCCTTTTTGGCCAACGTGTCTTTTGAGAGAAACAGGAAAAGATCGGCATAGGTACGCCTGGCGGAAATGGTGAAAGAGCCACGATCTTTTACCAACGGACCTTCCACATTAATACGGGAAGCGATGAGTCCTATTCCGCCGCTTACCCCAAAATTCTTATCATTCCCATCGTTCATTTTAATGTCGACAACAGAGGAAAGACGGCCACCATATTCAGCAGGCTCCCCTCCTTTATAAACCGTAACGTCTTTAATGGCGTCGGAATTAAATACGGAGAAGAACCCCAGCAGGTGAGATGCATTGTAAACCGTGGCTTCGTCGAGGAGAATCAGATTCTGGTCTGCGGCACCGCCACGAACATAGAAACCACTGTTTCCTTCTCCTACCGGTTGTATTCCCGGAAGTAACTGCATGGTTTTTAATACATCTTTTTCTCCAAACAATACCGGAATATTCTTAATTTCTTTGATATCGAGCTTCTGAACCCCCATTTGCGTGCTTGTCACATTTTCATCTTTGCGTTTGTCTGTGACAACCACTTCCTGAAGTTGCTGTGATTTTTCCTTTAAAGAGAAATCAAGTTTGGTGTTTTGCTTTAAATTAATCTGCTCCGATACGGGCTCATATCCGATATACTGGGAGGTAATGGAATAGTTACCGGCAGGAAGCGTAATCGAATAAAAGCCATAAGCATTCGATGTAACACCCGTTCCCGACAATTCTTTAATACTAATGGTAGCACCAATCAGAGCCTCTCCCGTACCGGCATCTTTTACATTGCCGCTGATTGTATATCGGCTTTGCCCCTGCGAATATCCGGTTGGCATTAAAAGGATAATAAAAACCAGGCAATAAATTATTTGCCTAAAGACTACTTTTCTTTTTCTTTCCATATTGTAAGGATTTACGACATATTAATTCTATCATTACTAACCATGCAGCAAATGTATCCCAGGGATAAACCTGTTTTTTAAAGAAATAATTGAAATGGAATAATTAACCTGTGAATTGACTTTTGGGGGAGGTGAAATAGTACGGATGTAATAACCTTTTCACTGTCCCGTGAACCAGGATTTAAACTCAAATACCCGTGCTTTGCTGATGAGTATTTTTTCGGGTACAGTAACTTTTACATTAACGGATATCCTGCTGTTAAACCATAAATCCAAATCCCTGATAGCATTGCGGCCAACGATGAATTGCCGGTTTGCACGAAAAAACTCCTCCGGATTAAGGAGGCCGGTAAGTTCTTCAAGCGTATACTCCAATGTGTATGTCTTATCATCAAATGTTTGAGCTTTGATCACGCCATCAGAGATATAAAACAAGGCAATTTCTTCCACGTTCAGAGGAATAAGCTTGTCGCCTTTCACAGGCACCAGAAAATTAGTTTTATAACTTGCTTTGGTTTTAAACAGGGAGATTATCTTTTGCAGATCCGACTGAGGATCAGCATGACCTGTCAATGTTTTCAGCTTTTGAAGAGCCTTTTTCACGGCTTCACCTTCAATGGGTTTAAGCAGATAATCGATGCTGTTTACCTTAAACGCTTTGAGTGCATATTCGTCATACGCAGTAGTAAAAATAACCGGACAGGAAACATGAATGCGTTCAAATATTTCGAAGGCAGAGCCATCGGCCAGGTGAATATCCATAAATACAATATCGGGCTTGGAATGGGTATGAAACCACTCCTCTGTTTCAGCGATCGATTCGAGTGTGGCAATAACCTTTACTTCACCGGTTTCGTCCAGAATTGACAGTAAATTCCGGGCCGCTAAAAATTCATCTTCAATAATTACTGCATTCATTTGTTTATGGATTTAACAACGGTACTTCCACCGTAAATTCCGTACTTCCCTGTTTAATGGTGATATCCTTCCCTGCCAGCAATTTATACTGCTGCGATAGATTGGATAAACCTATTCCTGTGCCCGGTTCCGTGGTCAGCTTTTTCCGTAAGTTATTCGTTACAATAAGCACACCAAAAGGATCGGTGGTTATGGTAATGGTAAGTGGGTTACGTTTGCTTATTTCGTTATGTTTAACTGCATTCTCAATCAGCGTTTGCACAGTGAGCGGCGGCAGCTTATAATTCAGATATTTTTCGGATATTATCGTCTTAATCATCAGGTTTGGCTCATACCGCAACTTGAGAAGAAATATATAGGAATCGACAAAATTCATTTCATCTTCCAGAGGAACCGTTTCCTTCTCGTTGCTTTGCAGCGTATACCGAAGAACCGATGACAAATGATTTACATATTGCTGTGCGGTTTGAGGTGCCTCCCGAATCAGGGTTTGCAATGCATTCAGCGAATTAAACAGAAAATGCGGGCTTACCTGATTCTTTAGCGACTCGAACTGGGTTTGGAGACTCTCCCGTTTCAGTTTTTCGTTTTCCAGTTCAAAGTGTCGCCGCTGGTAATTTGCACGGCCATAATAGCTGGCAGCCAGGATAACCATTGAAAAAACAAAACTGCTGGCAGGATTCCCAAAGTATTTGACTATGAAAGGCGTATTGGGCAGCAATTTATGTAATAAGACATTGAAGCCAAGGCTCAGTATATAGGCCGTGGCCAAAGTAAGTATAACGGAAAGGATTACCTTTTTCGCCTTCAGTTTTGCGAATTTATCCGATGGACGTGCAACGGGATAGTTTATAATGAAAAGCAGGAATATGTACAAAAAAGAGCAGGATAGCTGAATACATATTTCGCGGAAACTTTCCTGCGCCATTAGGTACGATCTGTTATCGTCGTTCAAAACAACTTCTACAGTCCTTTTATTCAAGGTGGTGTCTGACATTGCATTCTTTCGATGCCCCATTCCTGACCGCTTCTTCCAAACAATTTTGTAATCACCGTTTTTAGGCATGGTATCAAGTATCACTGTCTTATTATCGGGCGAAAGCCTCAAATAAGCTGTCTGGGGACGGTATACCAATATCCGGAGATGCGGCAGCAGGCTAAACACCAGCGAGATAATGGCGATCGAGATTATATATTTCCAGTCGATTTTGATATTTATGTAACTGATGAGCATTTTATAAGCTCAAAATTACTTATATCGCCGAAAGCTTATCGGTGAAAGTATGTAAAAGTGAAAAATACCTTGTTGAAATCGCTTTTTTGAGGTGCGAATTTATTACGGCTAAAGAATGTCTACTTATGATTAGAACTGTTAATCCTGTTATTGTCGCTCTTTTTACTTGAAAATCTCTTTTAAAGTTTTACAAAAGGCGATGCTGAATATTTTTATCCCAGGTTCCCTCCTATCCGGCTAAAGATTTTATCAGGTTTCCAATCCACATCTTTTCCCAAAACCATTCGTGTCCCTACCCGATCCAGTTTAAGAAATCCATTCTGCAGCAAAAAATTGATGCCTGCTTTATTGTCTGACGGTAGCACGGCTTTATCTATCTTCGAATATTTCAGCTTCATTAATTCAATACCGGCATTGATCGTATCGGCGAATATCAATCCTTCCTTTAAATCAGGGATATAATAACCGGCAATTTCATTGTTCTCTTTGTAAATCATAGAACTCGGCAAAAAGTTAGCTAACAGATTCTCTCTGCTTTCTCCCGAGATCTTTTTATCCATATCATAAATTTGCGAACGATACTCTTCTTTAAAAGGTATCACGCAATCTGATATTGACCGATTTTTCCATGGCTTTTCTTTTCTTAAAAAAGAATATTCTGCAACAGTTCTGAATCCGGCTTTCATGTAAACAGGTTTCCCTAAATCGGTAGCTATGAGGGAACAGGATAAAACAGATTTTTTCTTAAAAACCTCCAACAGGCAATTTACAATTTGAGAGCCAATACCTTTGTTCCTATAATTTTTATCTACAATGATATGAGCTATCCAACCTGTATTCCCAAAAATTATGGAGGCTCCTATTCCAACTATTTTGTCATTTAGTTTTGTTTTCACCGGATGACAATACGGTGAGCTTAGATAGAACTCAAAATCCGGCACTATGTCCGGCCAATCGTCAGGCCGCAGGTCTCTTATTTCGTCTAAATCGTACTGAGTGACTGGTTCGAATAGCATTTGAGAATTTGTTTTATTCCTCTAAGCTATATAGATAAAACCAAAAAACCAATAAATAGCAATACATGCAAATGCTAAAGTGTAAGATTTGCCTACCTGCGGTGGGGGTTATAAGGTCAGAGTATCCTGCTAATTCAATGATTTAAGATTTGGTAATGCTTCGGGAACATATTGGAGAATATTTTTTACCAGGTCGCAATTTTCCAGTTTGCTGCAATCGGCGCAGGTTTGAAAACCTTTTGACTGGACACATTTTCGTATTTCGCATTGAGCACAATGCGAAAATTTGGCACCGGGTTCTCGGCATCCTGTGCAGTTAATCATTTCGGGTGTAAGTGGCGCATTAAACTGAGCGCCCCATTTTTCGGCTGTTTTGGTACGAAGTTCATTGTCGTTTGTCACCGTTGCTATTCTTGCATCGCAAGCAGCACAATTTAAACCGCAACATGCAATCAATTTTTCCATATTAAAGTTTTAAGGGTTATTGAGATCATCCTTTTTCCGTTGCAATACAATGTGCAACGGATAAAAATCAAATTGTTTATAAAAACCAAATACCTCCTCATTTCCAAAGGCAACCAATAATTTTTGGGTTTCGGTATTGCTGGACTGTAACCATTGAATGGCTCTTTCCATTAATTGTTTACCCAATCCTGATTTTCTGTAATTGTAGTCGATGTAAATTGAATCTATTTCACCGGTCTTACTGTCTTCCTTATCAATTGTGCTGATGCAGTACCCAATTATTTTTTCATCATTATTATCAATTGCATAATCAAGCATAATGTCTCTGGACTTTTCAAGCAATTTGGACTTCCGATTATCCCAGGTCATACCATGAAATCTGTGCTTGAAATGAGGAGATAAATCAAAATGCAATTGATTCAATTTTTCCCATAACGGCTTAATCAAATCCAAATCATCTCCGCTTCCGCGTTTTATAATATACTGATCCATGTTTACTTTATCATTCCTGTAAGAGATGTCCATAACCACAAGTATAGGACAATACCTCTTATTTTTTCATTTTTATCATTGTTCCTAAATATCCAAGTTCAGTTTCGGAGTCATACCCAATCATTAAGTTTTGCTTATAGCTTTCAATCACTTTTTCAACCTTATCATTTTCACCTTTCGAACGATAATAATCGGCCAGGTACCAATAGGAAGAGTTATATAAACTGGTAATTCCGGATGCCCTGGGTTGGTCGTCCGTAATTTTTGTTTTCAATTTCCCGAGCTTTGTATTAAAAACTATCTGTTCCAGTTTATCCACATCAATCTTCCGCCATGTTTTTTCGGTTTTAACCGGCAATAATTTGGAAACAAGTCCTGCATATTGAAGATATTTATCCAATCCTGCCAGTAAATATGATTCATAGGTATTGGTAAAATAAACAGGGCGCACCCATTTATTAACTTCTATGATATTTAATAACATTGCTCTTGTCGGGCTTACATAAGTTCTTCTTTGCGGGATTTCATCATCAATTTTTGAAGCCATTCGATTAGAAATCAAATCAGGCTCAATTACCCAATCCATGGTGTAATTATCCGGTAAGAAATATTGTTTCAGAAGCTCAGTTGGAACCGCCAGTTTCATCGTCAATGTATCCCATTTGTACGGATGCATATCAATGATTTGCTCTTTTGTTAACCCGGTGTTTAATCCGCGAAGAATTTTAGAATCCGCATTATTGTTTAATGCAAGCACAAACGAAGGTCTGTCTAATAAGGCAAGTGGCACTATTGTGATATCTTTTCTAAAATCATCATGTAGCTGAACAAACAAACATATATTCAGGGAGAAATCGCCATGTGTAAACAAAATAGCATTGCTGTCACATAAGCTGAGCATATTTTTTCCGAGTTCAATTCCCCATTCGGGTATGGCTCCTTTATGAAAAGCTTTATCAAACCATGCTTTTACCTTTTGGGGATTATTGTTCTGGTATTCTTTAAAAGCAGCGGCTCCGCATTCGGTGAAATAGAAATATTTAGCATCACCATAATTTGGTTTAATCTCCAGCGCTTTATCGAGGTAGTGTAATACGTTAAGAGAATACGTTGAATCGTATCCTTGCAAAGGCCGGCTGTCATAAGCATTATAATGATTAAAGAATCCTAAATAATAATATATCTCGGCATCATTCGGATTATCCTTCAGTGCTTTTTCCATCAGAAGGATGGCCTGTGCATAATTCTCATTTTTGAATTGCACAATGGATTGTTCTTTCAGGCTTAACTGCTGACCTGCAATCAAATTACAGGCAAAAATCAGCAGCCATGAAAACAAAACCTTTTTCATACAGATGTCTTATAATGCTCACTCTTTGTGACGATTTACGTTCTTTTATGCTCCTACCCCGGACTACTCGCTTACATTTAGTATCAGATTCTTCTGATTGCAATACTCTTTTATTTCATTTATGGTATTCATGTCAGGTAGGGAAAGATTGCCGTAACTACTATGCCAGCATTTCTCCAACCATCCTTTGCCAATCCAGAACAGGTTTTCTTTTTGAGGAAATTTATCAAGCACCATTTTCAGTGAATCTTTACCGGAAACAATGATTTTGTTGGTAGTAACTTCTTCGTACGATTTTACCCGGTTAGTCCCCATCAAAATCGAATAATTATAACTATTGCCATTGGGCCAGCTGTATAATTCCCATCCTTTCATGGAATGGCTGAACGACAAGGTATCCAGATTCACTTTATTGACGAGATCTACGGCCTGGTCCTTTTCTTCGGAACAACCGGTAAAATAAAATGAAGAAAACATTAGCGATGTGATGAGTAAGGTTTGTAAAGTTTTCATAGTTGTATGATTAAATTAGTTCTAGGTAGATGCTCATTATCTGGTTTAGTTGCGTGCCATCGAAAACTGACAGCAAATTACAAAAAGTTAAATTTCAAATCAATACTTGCTGATCGTTTTGTTGTTAAGACCCCTGTTGACAATAGTTTTTGCACTATTATTTTCCAACCCGGTCGATCGGTCGGAAGCGCAGTGCACTCCAGGTATTATCAACCGATATGGCGGTTACGGTGGTGATGCCGTATTTTTCGGCTGTTACCCTAAGTGTGTCCCGGTTAATGTCAGTCTTAATCTTAGAGCTTCCTTTGGGATACGCTATCCACAAAACACTATCTGTTTCAATCTTTTTCAACTGGTTATCCAGAAAATCAACGAATTCTTTGTTGTTATTGACAAACAGTAAAGTATTCTCATTCTTTAAATGATTGTCCAGCGATGAGGAAAAACCAAGTTTTGTAAACTCTTTCTCCAATCCGGCCGGTGCATTAATAACAGCACCTACAGCCTTAAACTTTAATTTTTTAATAATATCATTCATTCTTTCTTTTAATATCCTGTTTGTCACATTTCCTTTATATCACATTAATTCATTATGTAGCTACCGAAAATCCGGCATTAGGAGAATATCAACTTTTAACACAAAAGGTATCCTGAAAAACAAAATGATGCAACATGTGCTATTTCCTATTGTTCACACCCCTGGCATAAACAATCATACCATGTAATGCCGGCTGTCACTCTACACATCAGTTGGGGTGTGTTCCACAATCTGAAACACTTTTTTATCCGTTAAATTTATTTCTATTTATTATATCCATGACGATGATATTATCTGCGTACACCTGCCATTGCTTAATCCTGTTACCTTCAATAACCGCAGCCCATGCAGCAGGTATTCTCCAGTAATTACTATTCTCCTTATTTTTCAAATTTTTATATGTCCCGCTTGCATATCCAAACAAACATATCATCGGATACTTCACTATGGTCTTATTAATCTCAATTTTATAATCCGGGAATAATTCGAAATATTTCATCCATGAGGTTCGCATAGGGTTAATACCAACGACTCTGTTATCCTGCGAATCAATAAAAATGAAGTCGTCAGTTAATAAATCACAAATCTTATCGATATCAGCACTGTTTATCGCGTTTATATAATCATCTATTATCCCGGTTTCCATTTCCATTGATTTATTTATTTTTTTAAAATGAACGATATGGCGGTCAGGCAAAATTGCATTTCCTGTTTTTAACCATATTACAGTTTAATCTGCCATTGCATTCCTCACATGTCAAATAGCTTTTCTTAATGACACAGCAATCAAAAATCGCACAATTCCTGCCCGACCAGCAATCATATCCTGCTCCTTTGCATGATTTATTATAATCGCTGCATTGTTTACAATCTATTCCGCAAATACCTTTTAAACGCAGCGGCAACGGCTTATCCAATGTAATGGTACGAAGTGCAAAGTCGCAAGCCATTTGAATATGTTCGGGTGTTATTTTATCCTTATACTGACTGACATCACGATTAAATTGATACTTCCTTGTCCCTGCAGGCACATTAAGCTTATTGACAATTGAAATGTTCCTTTGCCATAAAAGAGATTCCAGATCGTAAAACGTAGCACCCAGCATCCCATAATACGTACAAAAGATAGCTGCTTTTTTAACAGTTAATTCATTGATAAGATCGACAATCTTTGTGTGCGGCTTCCTAAATTCCGTTGGTGTTCCAATAAATACCAGATCGGATTGGTTGCATTGCTCCACGGCATTTTTAACGATCTCTTTTTCTTCCTCAATCTCCAGTTTCGTTTTTCTGCCGTTTTTCAACAGATTTATCGAAATCGGATTGCATCCTAAAGTTTTCGCAATAGAATCGGCTATAATTTTTGTGTTGCCAGTTTTTGAATAATATACTACGGTTGTTTTCATAGTAATTTCTTGGCAAGTTATACCTCCTTATTTACTATATTCCAGATATTTTAAAATGAGATCAACACTTTTATCGATTCCTATTTTGCTTGTATCAATTGCTAAATCATATTGTCGCACATCTGTCCATTCTCTGCCGGTGAATGTTTGATAGTAGAGTGCCCGTTCCTTATCGTTCTGGGTAATCATTTTTTCGGCTTCCTTGCCAGATACATTAAACATTTTCTGAACATTATCCTTTCGAAAAGCTATATCACCGTGTAAGAATATACTGACGTGATTGGGGTGTTTACGAAGAATATAAGAACCACATCGTCCTATGATGACGGCCGAACGTTCCTGTGCTATGCGTTTAATGATTGCCGATTGTATTTCGAATAATTCCCGGTCTGTCGGGCCCAAAAGCTTTGGCGGAACAAATGCATCCGGCGTTCCATATGCATACAATTTTAAGAATGACTGCCAAAAGGAACTTATTTTTTCGTCGTGCGACTCCAGTTCTTCTTCCAATATTTTAAGTTGCTTGGAGGCTTCGCTGATAATCTCCCGGTCGGCATAAAAAATATTCAGATGCTTTGCCAACTGTTGTCCGACACGTGCTCCGCCACTTCCCAACTGACGGCTGATTGTAATTACGAAAGGCGAATTCTGTTTCATAATCCTGATTCATTAAAAAAACCTGCGTAGTGACCTCACGAAGTAATTCGGAAGCTACTATGCTAATAAAACTTACAAACTTATGCTAAACCGGCTGTTCGTTTTCAATTAGTTTTCGCCAACCAAGTTATGAAAAAGTTGGAGAACAAACCAATGGTATTTCGGATTCTTTAATAGCTGCACAGGAATAATCGGATCTGCATGAGAGTTGATTGATGTTGTGTAAAAAACTTCTGTTATTTGTTTGCTAGTGCATTTATCTTTAGCAAAAGAGAATGCTGATTAAGTGGTTTGCTCAGCAAATCGTTACAACCTGCATCAAAAGCTTTGTTTATATCCTCAATAGTGGAATAAGCGGATTGTGCTAGTATCGGTATCGTAGGAAACATCGATCTTATTTGTCTGGCGGCCTCAAATCCATCCATGATTGGCATTTTTAAATCCATCAGGATCAATTGAACCTTCGGATTCGTTTTGCAAATCTCCACTGCCTCTGCACCATCTTTAGCCCATAAAATGTCAGGTTCGAATGGAGAAAGCATTTCCTCTATAAGTAAATAATTACTTTCTTCGTCTTCGGCAATAAGTATGAATAAACCTTTGGGTATTATTGTTTCAACATCCGGTATGATACTCTCTGCAGCTTTGGGAGCAACATATGTATGCTGATTTGGAATCGTAAAATAAAATGTTGAGCCATTCTTTTCGGTGGACGTAACCCATATTTTACCACCCAGTAATTCAACATAGGCTTTGGATATGGAAAGTCCCAAACCGGAGCCTCCGTATCGTTTATTTTCAGTAACCTCTACCTGTCTGAACCTCTTGAAAATTTCATCCAGCATGTCTGTTGGTATGCCAATACCGGAATCTCTCACATAAAATACAAGAGAATGATGATCTGTCCTATAGCCAAACTCAATAAATCCATGCGACGTAAATTTAAATGCATTCGTGATTAAATTGGAAAGGATTTGATATAACTTGGTTTTATCGGTACTAATGACAGCCTCATTGTTGGGTAGCCCCGGATTAAATTTAAAATCAATGTGCTGTTTTACTGCTTTTAATTGAAATTGTGAACATATCTGATCACCCAAAAAATTTACGTTTACATCCTTCGTTGTAATGACTTCCTGCCCGGCCTCAATGCGCGAAATGGCCAGAATATCATCAACAATATTCAGCAATTGAACTCCACTGCTTAAGATGGTATCTATGATCTTCTTCTCTTTATCCGCATCAAAATTGTTCCTGGTGAGTAATTCGGAAAAACCCATGATGGCATTTAACGGAGTACGTATTTCATGCGAGATATTATGCAGAAAAGCAGTTTTTAGCTGGTCGCTTTCTTCGGCCTTATCTTTGGCCTTGCGGAGGTCCTCTTCCATATGTTTTCGCTCCGTAATATCGAACACGGTAGAGACCATAGTATTCTGTTCAACCAAGGGGATATTCACGGCATTGACAAAATGTACCGAACCATCTTTATGCGTAACCCTGCAATCCTCCCAATGCATTTTCGAAGGATCGCCGGATTGAATATCCGCCATCACTTTTTCAATTATTTCTTTCCGGTAGTTATCATCGGGATATACTTTACGGAAAAAATCGTCAACGTCAACAATCTCTCCAACAGGCCAACCGTATATTTCTTCGAACTTTCCGTTCATATAAGTTGCATCTCCCTTATCAATGGTATTGAGCGCCACACCTATAGGAAGATTATCCAAAATGGTCTGGATAAAAATATTTTTCTTCTTCAGCTCTTCTTCTGCCCGTTTACGTTCGGTAATATCATGGATAATAGAGTGCAAATAAACTTTCCCGTTAATTTCAATTTTGTTGCTGTATACATCAACTTCCTTAATGGTACCGTTTTTGAGCTGGTGCCGAAACTCGAAGTGAGTCTTCTCTTCTGTTAAAACTCTTTCCATGCCGGCTTTTACATCTTCGTTACGGAACATATTTATCTGGTAAATTTTCATATGTTTCAGCTCATCAAGCGACCATCCGTAATAATTAGCAGCAGCCTCATTGGCATCAACAATATCGCCGGTTTCCGAATCGATTAAAAGTTTTATAGCAGAATGGTTTTGGAAAAGACGTCGAAACTTCTGTTCGCTTTCGCGCAAAGCATCTTCGATCTTTTTTCGTTCCGTTATGTCGATGAATGTACATACCACATTCCGGACATTTCCATCCTCATCAGACATGGGTTCGGCATCCACAGATATCCATATACGATCTGCCATTGCAGGCCTATACACACCCATGATCACATTTCGAACAGGTCGGTTGCCAGCAATAGCTTGCGGCACAGGAAACGCAGAACTGAGGAAAGATGTTCCGTCCTCGTGAATGACATTCCAATCGGGATGGAATGATGTTCTCCCTATCAACTGGCTTTCTGTAAGTCCAAATAATTCCATAGCCTTGGGATTGCATGACAATATTTTCGATTGCCGGTCCAGAAAAAGAACACCAACCTGCATATGCCATACCAACTGCTTAAACTGTTCTTCACTTTCGCTTAACAGACCATCGATCTTTCTTTGTGAGCGAACGTCTTTCGCAGGATCTGCCATATTCTTTAAATTTCTTTGCCGGCCTAAAGATGAGGCCTTCATTGCGATTTGATGGACAATGGACGTTAGCTTATTCATATTAACGAAGCTTGAAAACGTTATACCTTATTATTAAAGTTAGTTTATTAAACCAAACAAAACAATAGGTAAGCTATCCCGCTCTTTAATTTATTTATCCTTTCCTGGTAAAAACTTAAAGCGCTACATATAAATTTTGTTGGTGAGCTACAGAGCGATTCACTATCATAGTACATAAAATTAATTAGCAGCAAAGCCTTTGAAATTAGCACTTCCACACCAATAAAACATATGCGATGTCAGCGCCCGGCCATTTTTATTCATTATTAGGTTTGACCCAAAATACTAAATCATCCTGTATATTATAATAAGTCACATTATTCCTTTTAACCGGAATATTATATTTAATTTTTTGTTCCTTATATCCTTTGGGATAAAGATTTACAAATGTTACATCAGATTTGTCAGTCTCATATCCATATTTACTGTAAAGCGGACAGGAAAAACAAAATAAATTTTTTGTCATATAAGCCAAATAAGCCTTGACCCCTCCACTATAATCATCCCCATTATGATTCAAATCGCTATTTATCTTAATCGGTTTATTTTTTATGAGCGATTCTCTGAATTCACTATGATTTAATAATATTCCATCTTTATTGACTACATAAACCATAAAACTGGGATCCATATAAACCCACTTATTTAGTGTTTTTGAAAATACCATATTTGTAACATGACTTTCTGTGCTATAGTCTTCATGAGGTCTACAGCCAACTATACGAGCTTTAAATCCACAAGCTAAATAAATATCATTTAATATAATCGCCATAAGCCTGCAATTTACTCCTGTTTTTGTACTGTCAAAGTAATTAACAATATCTAATGTACTTCTGGCGGCAATGGAATTTTCCCCATTATGGCTAACACGATAATGAACCCATTTCATTAAATTAATGATTTGAGATAACTCATCACCTTTACCCGCAATCGAGTCAAGATGAAATGCCATTTTTATTTTTTTTAAAATTGAATCACTGCTGGATTCATATTCAAAATGAGGAATATTTAAATTTGGATTTTGATGATATGTGCTAAATTCTTTAAGTGGTTCAGATGTAATATAAGTAATCTCTTTAGGAATTTTCATTTGCGGTGTTACAAATACTGTATACATGCCATAATCTTCTTCTTTATCTGATTCAAGATTACCCCCTAAAATTATTTTTCCAGCTTTAAAGTCCTTCTTATAAATTATATATTCATCATCTCCTGTGATGGTCAATTCTGTCCGGATAAAATTATTCTTTAACCAGGAAGGAATTACTTTAATTGTTGAACAGAGCGCAACGTAAACCGTAACTTTTTGATTTACATCAAAACTTAGAAAATCATTACCTTTTGATGATTTATCGTCATTTGCGGTTTTGATATAAGCAGAATTTAAGAGAAAGGATGGAAACTTCTTTATGATATACTTTCTGTCAATATACTGTTTTGATCCGATTTTTAAAGAATCAACAATGACATAGTTTGGTTTACTAATATTCGAAACAATAGGTCTATCTTTTTTAAGATCATAGGAGCTTGTCAGGAATGCCACTAAAGCAATCGTAATTAAAATTAGCGGATTTTTCATGGTTTAAGTAAATTATAATGGATTAATAATTCTATCATATGAATCTGTATTTTCTATTATTATCTATCCCGAGCAAATTGTTTTTTATTGACCTCCAAATATTTCCTCTAATTTAGATTCCAATGCCTCGCCTCTCAGATTCTTTGCAATAATAATTCCTTTTGAGTTAACTAAGTAGGTCGTTGGAAACGCGGCAACTAAGTACATATTTGTGGTAACTCTACTATCCGCATCCCAAACTGACTTCCAGGTTATGTGGTCGGCTCGCAAGGCTTTTATCCAATTGTTTTTATACTTGTCCCGACTTACTGATAAAATTTCAAAGCCTTTGTTGTGAAATCTTTGATAAATCGCCTGATAATTCCTGTTTTCAATTCTACATGCACCACAACCGGAAAACCAAAAATCAATCAGCACCACTTTGCCTTCTAATGATTTAAGTGAAATGTAATTTCCAGAAGAATCCGGCAATGAAAAGTCATGAGGTTTATCCTGAGTATCTAGTTTTTGACTTAACATTATGTTGTCAATATAGTACTTAATTTGTTGCCCATAAATACTCGTTTGAAGACTATCGTCAAGTTTATTATAAAATTCAACAGCTTTTGTTTTGGGCACCATCTCAGGTATCCACTTTATATACCATGAAAAGTTATAAACAGAAATAAAATAATCCGGATGAAGAGATATAAATTCCAGGTTATATTTATGCTCTAATTCCCAATTTTTACTCGAATGTATATCATCATTACCGATCTTCGATTTGATGAAATTTTGCCATTCTTCCAGCTGATCTTGTATTGGTGATCCTCCTGTGACGTGAGAGTACTTAAAGCTCCCTTTCTCGCCTGTCAAAACCATCGTTTTATTCTCGACAAAGACACTCATATCTTCGCCTCTGATAGGGTTACTTTCCGGTATATTATCAGGTCTAATACGAATGGAATATTGTGTTGGCCCATCGACTTTACCTACCCACTTAAATTTTCCATCCATCATATAAATTATTTCTTCATTTACCATGTCAACATCATGGGTAGGCAAGATTTTATTGATAATTAATTTTGTTTTTCCTTCATAACCTTTTACATAACCGGTGAGGACGAACCCATCTTGTGCAACCGCTGTAATTCCTATCAAAAGAAACAGGCTCATCCAATAAATAGTTAATTTTTTCATTTCATTCAATAGTAGTAAAGCCATTAAAACTTACTCTTCCACCCCAATAAAAATATATGCGGTGTTGGGTGCCGGCAGTTTTTCATTCTTTATTTAATTTTTTCATTTTTTCAAAATACTTAATAAAATACTCTTTTATTTTCTTGTTTTTATTAGACTCATTATTAAATTCATTCAATAATTCATTATCATTAGCAATAAAAAGGCGTAAAAATTTTTTATCAAGTATACTAACAGTAGCACTACCTAAATCTATCACATTTCTTCTTAAATGATAAGTTATTCCTCCTCCACCCCCAACAAAACTGCCACCTGTTGGTGTGGCCATATACGTTGGTGCTCTAAAAGTCCTCTTGGTAGAAATATCTTCAAAATAGCTGTATTGACCCAAATATTCAATCTTTGAAAAACATGTTCTAGACTTTAATAATACATAATTTGGATTTATATAAATATTTTTCCCATCACAAAAACCAAATACCTCTCCGATTGATTTCCCTTTTTTTCTATCTATAACTATTTTATAAAAAGTAACCTTTCCTCCTAATAATAGAAAACCATATCTACGATTTTTGGTTGTAATTTTATAATTAAATTCAATAGAAGGATTATTATATTTAAACTCTTGAAAATCTTTATAGATTCCAATTTTATAAATTGAATCGCTAATGATTAATTTTTGAGCATTTGTCCATAAAAACATGGATAAAAAAATAGGAATTAAAATCAATTTTTTCATTTTAAAATTTATATTTTTAAAACTACTTATTAAGATGCCTCTGTGCTTTATCTTTGCTTGCACCCAAATAATCCCATTCTCCCAATTCCCTTTATCTTTATGATACCACAACAGTTTTACCTCTGTAACATCCTATTTTAAAGAGGATATATACATTTCGTTTATTTTTGGTTATCCGGTTTAAGTTTATCAAAGTTAAAATTATTTTGACAAGCCTAAACAAATTGAGATTTTGAACAGGTTCTAAATGCTTTCAGGTTGATACTTTTTTCCGGTGAATTGAAATTTGTCAGCAGACTCACCACTTTCAAATTGAAATATTCCACTCATCGTGCCATCCGTTGATAAATTTCCTGACATAAAACCAGCCCGATGAGAAGGTACAGTAAATTTACCTTCGCTATCCATATTTCCAACCACATCACCCATCAGACCGCCACGGATTAGAATTACGTCACCGTAAACCAAAGCGGAAAATGGCTCATTTTCCGACGAATTTATCCAGGGTTTAACCACTTCTCCTGTATAAATTCCATTGTAAATTCCCGTAACACTATTGCGGGTTTCGGAAATTTCGTGCATCGTAACACTCGAATAACTCGTTTTACCAAATGCTGTAGTTTTAAGGTCTCCACTTATGTCGCCTTCTA